>NZ_JAHKSN010000019.1 GCF_018863415.1 Deinococcus aestuarii
TCGGCTGAGCAGAGACTTCGAGGGACGACCTCAGACCACCGAAGCCTGGTGCTATCTCGCCAATATTCGCCTCATGCTTCGCCGTCTTGATCCCTGCTGACACCCTTTTCAAACACGCTCTTAGAGAGGGGGTGATCGACGGGGTAATACCTGCGCGACATTTCGAAGGTGGCGTCCAGGTACACGCCGTACGGCGCGCGCCCCGGCCCTGACCCCGGGGCGAATTGCAGATAGGTTTGGAGGATAACGTCGTACTCCCCCCCCATAGAATCGAGGTAGCGCTGCACCACTGCCGTCCTCTGCCGGAAGAGGTGGGGGTTGAAGTGCATGTTGCGGCGCCAATGGGAGAGATTGGGCCGAAACTGTCTGAGCTTGTTGACGAGGTCGGCAGCAGGCGTGAGGGTGGGGGATATCCTCCCCACGACCTGGACCCGCTCGTCGAGCGCGCGGTAGAGGGCCGCGTTGCGTGAGAACTCCTTCTTGTGATCCGTGATGAATTCGAGGTCGAGACCCAGCAGGCGCAACTCCCGCCCCGCCTCAGAGTCGGCCACGCGTTCGTTCAGCATGGGCCGGGACCGGTGAGAAGGGAGATGCAGAGCAACCACGGCTCCTCGGGACGAACGAACTCCTGAATGACAGTGGCCGTCTCGCCCTTGGGTGACAGAGGTCTCATTGCGGAACCTGGAAGAGAACGCATTTGGGCAGACTGTACCGCACGACCGGGAAGGCGGGGAGCGCAGGCCTTCCGTCTCCGGCCCTCCCCACCCGGCGGCAAGGGGCAGCCGGACTCAGATGGGTTCGCCCCGCCTCGCGAATTGCCTGGGGAAGCCGCGGCCCTTCAGCACTCGCCCGAGCGGCAGCCGTTGACCTGCCCCACGACGTGTTGCGTCACGCCCACCCCAAAGGAATTGCCGTTCACCGTCGTGCCGGGGTTGTCGTTGTCCGCGTACACACCGGACCCTGAGTTGTGCGCGAAGCGGTTATTCTCGACACGGGTGCGGGCCACACTGCGGTTGAGCAGCACGCCGATGGCGGGGCCGTCGAAAGTGTTGTTCGCTACCGTAACCCCGTTGGCGGACACGATCAAGCCGCTGCGTGACCAAACGTCATTGCCCTGCACCGTATTGCCGCGAAAGACGGTGCCCTCCGCCTCCAGCCGCACCCCGCGGCGGGTGTCGAGAACCTCATTGCCCTCGATCAGGATATCGCGCGCGGGCTGGCCGTTCTCAAAAATATTCACCCGGATGCCGTCCTCCTCGAAAAACGCACCCGGGCGGTAGGTGCTCTCGATGCGGTTGCCCGTGATCCGGCCACCCTGCACCGAGTGGAACAGGATGTACGAACTCCCGTCGGGCGCCCAGGGATGACGGTTGCGGATGGTGTTGTTCTCGACAACCGCGTCTGCCACAGATTTGGTATGACCCGGCCGGGGCATGACCTTGATGCCGTCCTTGCCGAAGACGTCAATGGTATTGCCCCGGTAGGTCGTGTGATCGATGCCCTCCGTCTTCGTGGCCGTGTTGGAGAGATTGCGCAAGACATTGCCCTCCGCCAAGAAGGTGTCGCCGCCGTGGCCGAAGATGCCGATCCCGGGGGAATACCGGAATTTTGCCGGGTCGCCGAGACCCGTGACCGTGTTTTTCAGCACCTTGACGTTGTTGCTGAGGGTCGTTTGGATGCCCACCGCGTAGGCCTCATTGACGGTGTTGCGCTCGATGGTGACGTTGCTGCTGTCCTCCACGTAGATACCGACGGAGTGGGTGCGTTGGACATTCAGGTCGTGCAAATGGACGCCCTGGCTCCTCCCGACCTGGAGGCCGTCCACCCGGCTGGCGAGCGGGTCGATGTCGTAGTTGGGTTTGCCGACGAAGGTGAGGTTACGGACCGTCAAGCCGTTCGCGTTTGTGAGCGTGAGCAGGCCGAGGTCGCCGGTGGGAGAAAAATCGCCGCTCGCCCGCAACGTGGCATTCGAACCGTAAACGACCTGGTTTTTCAACCCGTCGAGTTGAACCGGACGGCGCAAAAGGTAGGTGCCGGGCGGGAAATAGATGTCTTTGCCACCCGCGTTGCCGATGCGCGCGAGAACCGCCGAGTCGTCGGTCACGCCGTCCCCCTTGGCCCCAAATGTCTTCACGTTCAGGGTGTTCTCGGCGGAGGGGGACGGGGGAGTCGCGGCTACAACCGGGTTGAGGTCGAGGCGGTCCACGACGACGTTGCGGTCCTTATCCCGCGCCCCCCCGTAAGCGTCGTTCACGAACACGATCTCGAGGCGTTGGCCGGGACGCAAGTCGACCTGCGCGAGGAGCTGCGTTGTATAAGCGTCACCCTGTACGGCGGCGGCGGCCACTCGGCGCCCGTCGAGGCGCAGTTCCACGCTGGGCCAGCCCTGGTACGCCTCCCCGCGTGCGCGAAGCTGCACGGTATAGGGCCCCGGGATCAGGGCCTCGGGAAGAAGGTACCGCACCCCTCCTCCGTTCGCGGCGAGCATTACGGCCCGCCCCTCGCTCGCGGGACCGTCGGGGAAGACCCAGGCAAGTGCATCCCCCGGCTGTGAGGAAAGCGGCCGGTCGTCTTGGCCCTGCCCCTTCTCAGCCTCAAGTTGCCAGCCCGCCGGGTCGGGGGCGGGCTGGGCAGCCAGCGCAAACAAGGCGCTTCCCGCCACGACACTTCCGAGCAGAAGCTGGAGGGAGCGGGACGGAACCGAACGATGGGGAGGGGGACGACGTTTTTTGGGGTGCAACATAGCGTTGGAAACCTCCGGAGTTGGATGCGGCACACAGGGCGCCGTGTGCGGGCGAAACCGACAAGCACCAGATACAACAGCACTCCTGAGAAGTTTTATACGTTTCAACATGAAGAGAAAGTGGTCCGCGTGTGCAACCATCGCTTAGCCGCGCACTTTGCCCGGGGGACCTGGCCGCGAGAGGACTGGCCCGCGCTTGGCGCTGACCCTCGCCGACCTCACCGAGAGGGCTCACCCCAACGCTGTGGGGACGCCAAGCTCGCCAACGTCCGGGACAAGGCGCTGCCACCCATAGCTGGCTGTAGACCGGAAACCCTGGGTCTCCAATCATCAAGCCGCCTCTCCAACCAGCAGAGGCGGCTTTGAATTTGTAACTTGGGGGCTCCAGATTAGGGATTGAACAGCTCTGTGCTGTACCGCACGTCGAATTGTCCACTTAGGGCAGTCGTAACGGGAGCCGCGACGTCCAGGCTCATTGCATGTACACCAATGTAATAGTTCTGACCAGTGGATAGAGTACTCGTTTGTATAGTCGCCGTAGATATTCCTACATCCTTGTTGACGTCCTCACCCTTCGAGACACGCACAGTTGGGGGGTAGGAGAACACCTCTGCACGATAGCTCCCATTCGGAACCACGTCATCCCAGGTCGAGGTCACGGACGTGCTGTTGTACGCCGTCACTTTTATACTGGTGGGGGCCTGAGAAGAGTTACTCAACGAGGTTATCTTGGCATTCGCCGCCCACTCCTCGCCGTCGACATTGAATTTAACAGTGTAGTCCCCTGTCACAGCCGCAATCGCCCCGGTTTTGGTCCAACCAAGTTGGAACCAGTGGCGCCCGGAGCCGTCCTCATAAGGAAAGTACGTCGACTTATATGGCTGGAACGATACGGGCTGACCGCCGTTCCAGTCCGTAGGCCCAGTGACGGTAAAGCTGAGTGTCTGGTTCACGGGGTCCTTCCCCGTTTTCGTACGGTAGCGAAAGAACATAGCGGTGTCCGAACCTCCATCCCGGATTCCCGCGAAAGCCTCCAGGCCATAGGTTCTGAGAGTAGTGGTCCTGTTTCCCGCCACCCCATCTACCGTCGCGCTGATGGTGGTCTCACCAAAATGCTTTGCGGTCACGACACCGTTGACATCAATGGTTGCCACGTTCTCATTGCTGGATTTCCAGACCACAGTCTTGCTCGTCAGGGCGGTACCGTCTGAACCCCTGGCGATAGCCGTGAACCGGGTGGTCGTCGCGGTGTCGTTTAACTTCACGTTGAGGTCGCTCGGGGCTGTGACCTCAACGGTCGCCACCGCCGAGGGCGTCCGGGTGCCGTTACACGCGGCCAACAGAAGAGAAACGCTCGTGAGGAGGGCAAGGGCACGATATCTTTTCACAGTCAACCTTCTTTCGCGGAACACGCTCGGGGAAGCGGGAACATTGTGCACCGCTAAACGTTGGGGGGTGAGGAGGGCCTCTTCCAGGGACGTGATGGCACGCGAAGAGAGTCGTGGAGACCACCCTCCTCGTTTTCAATCCTCCTTCACGTTCCCGGAGTGTAAGTCGGGGCCGAAATGAGCGACGGTAACTCAGCCCTGGTGGGTAAATCCTCGCGGGGCAGCGTTCCTCCCGCTTGGTTTGCAAAGAGCAGCCTCCCCGCTAGGACGCATCGGGACGGGGAGGAGAGGGAGGCTCAGAACTGGTAGTACAGGAAGGTACTGTTCGCGCCGTTCATGAAGAGGTAGGCGAGGAACAGGCCGAGGGCATATACCGGGGCCCAACGCACGGTCTTCGGGAACCGGATGTCCCAGGTCTCGGGCAGGGTGTTCACGGCCACGAAACACAGCACGCACATCACCATCAGGGTCTGGGGGATGTCGCCGGTACCGGTGCCCACGCCTACCATCTTGCCGAGCCAGTCGAGGGCCATCGGGAGGCTTTCGGAGCGGAAAAACACCCAGCCGACGATGACGAGGAGGAAGGTGGACCAGCGGTAGAGCAGGGGCGGCCAGCGCGTCAGCCAGGGCTGGAGCGCACGGTCGATGACAAGCAGCACGCCGTGATACGCCCCCCAGATCACGAAGGTCCAGTTCGCGCCGTGCCACAGCCCCCCGAGCAGCATCACGATGATGAGGTTGATGTTCGTGCGGGTGGGGCCCTTGCGGTTGCCGCCCAGGCTGATGTAGAGGTAGTCGCGCAGCCACGAACTCAGGCTGATGTGCCAGCGCCGCCAGAAGTCGCCGATGCCGAGCGCTTTATAGGGCGCGTTGAAGTTTTGCGGAATGCGAATGCCGAAGAGGTAGCCCAGCCCCACCGCCATGTCCGAGTATCCGCTGAAGTCGAAGTAGAGCTGGAAGGTGTATCCCAGCGCCGCCATCCACGCCCCCAGCATGGAGAGGTTTTCGTGGTTGGCGAGCATGGGATCGACCATCCGCGCGATGGTGTCGGCAATCACCACCTTCTTGATCAGGCCGACGGCGAAGAAGCCGACGCCGAGCGCCATCTGGTCGGTCTGGGGCGGCTTGTCGATACGCTCCAGGTCGGCCTCGATCTGCCGAAAGCGCACGATAGGTCCGGCAACGAGTTGCGAGAAGAGGCTGACGTAAGTCAGGTACTCGAAGATGTTGCTTGTGGCGCGCACCCGGCCCGCCGCCACGTCCACCACGTAGGAGATCGTGTGGAAGGTGTAGAAGCTGATGCCGATGGGCAAGATGATGTTCAGCAGGGGCGGCGCGAAGGCGGGCGCGACCGCGTGCAGGCTCTCGGCGAAGAAGTTGTAATACTTGAAAAAGCCCAGCAGCGCGAGGTCAACGCAGATCGTGCCGATCATCCAGGCGCGCTTGGTCTTCTGGTCCTGGGCCCGCTGGATCATCAGGCCCGAGCCGAAGCTCACCAGGCTGGAAAACAGCATCAGGAAGCAAAAACGCCAGTCCCAGTATCCGTAGAAGATGTAGCCGCTGACCGTGAGCAGGATATAGCGGGCTTGCTTTTCCCGCAGCAGCCAGAAGAGCGCGAAGACAACAGGCAAGAAGGCGAAGAGGAAGATGTCGGAGTTAAAGACCATTGGGGTTCCCCTTGACGGTCAACGGCCCGCTTGCAGAGGAGGGGGAACGGTCAGACCTGGGCGCATCCCCTTTACCCTCACTCAGCAGGCGGCGGCTCAGCAGTTCCGCACCCCGGTTATCGATGTGGGCGCAGTCGTACCAGTCCTGCGCGTTGCTGCCGAACCGTTCGGGCGAGGCGTAGTCGCGTACCGTGACGCCTGTGCGGCGGCCGAGGCTCGCCAGGGCGGCGCGGGTTTGCCCAAGCAACTGCGTGTACCGAGTCTGATTGGCGAGCAGTTCGGTGGTAGCCGGGTGCAGTGGCGAGATCCAGATTTCTACCTGCCCGCCGTCGGCTTGCACCTCGCGCACCAGCGTCTCCAGGTAGCCCCAGCGCTGGGGGGACAGGGACTGCATCCCCCCGTAGATGTTGAGGTAACTCGGCAAGCACGCACTGACCTCCTGGGTTAGGTCGAAGGTTCCGGCAGCCCGCTGCCGTTCACGGCCCGGGTAGTGGAGGTAGCCGTTGGCCGTAAACTGCATGAAGGGCACTTTTTGCTCGGAACGTGCCCGCGCCGCCACCACCTTGAAGGTGTCTCTCAGGTACTCGACGGTGAACATGTCCTTGAAGCGGCTGACATTAGCCTCCACACCCACGAGTGCGGCCCCCCCCTGCTCGGCACTCAGCATCCGGCGCAGGTCGGGATTGTGGCGGAAGTTGGTGAAGAGTGCGTTGTCGTTGTGCAGCGCCTCCACGTCCAGGCCCAGCATCACTCGGCGGATAGGTGCCCCTTGCGCCTTCGCCCAGCGGTAGATCGCCAGATAGTCCTCGGCCTTGGCCGCGTCCACCGTGAAGTTGAAAAAGCGCAGCCCGGTCCGCTCGCTGAACACCGCCGGATCGAGCTTCATGCTGCGGCTGGAGCCGAGGATCAGGCCCTGGACCGGCGCTTGTTCCTCGAAGGCGCGAAAGAGGTCCATCTTCTGGCGGCGGGCGTCAAGCGTAACCGTCGGAAAGCGGCCTCCCCCGAACTGGCCTCGCGGGTCCACGTACCACAACAGCCCCCCCAGCAGGACCGCGAAAGCGATGACCCAACCGAGCACCACCTTCAGGAAGTGCATGGATAGTCCTCCTGTCTCCGGGGCGCGGACCACCCCGTACGGTGGACGTGGGAAGAACCTAAGGTCTGTCTGTGTCGGCCATGCTGCGACTTCATGTTCACCTCGGGTGATGCCGTGATCCCCCGGACCGCCCGACCGCACACCGGGCCCCAGGAATGGGCGGGGCAGGCTTGGGGGGTGAAGGTTCGGGGGGGTCGGGTCGCTTCGCTGAAAACGCCGCACCCACGGCTTCGTCAGTATCGATTTCCTATCGCCTGAGCCACGGTTGCTCAAGCTGTGGGGGGTACTGGGACCTATCCACGTCCGCGTTTTCCTGTTCCAGAAAAGCAAAGACGTGTGGGCACCCGTTCTTGCCGGGTGCTCACGTCGCCCGTGTCCTCACTCTGGCTGGGAGCTTTCTTCGCGATGCTTCCAGAAAATTCTGTCCTCGTCTCCCAGACCTCAGCCCCCCGGGACCCGGGGGGAGCCTTGCCGTGCGGTGGGGCCGCGGTCGCCGGGCGTGGTGGAGGCCACCGTTTTGACGTCGGGCCGCTGAAAACCCTCCAGAGCGCCTCGGGCCACGGCGCGCGCGCGCCCCCACTGGCCGCGCAGCACTCGCTTGGCGAGGTGGAAACCCGGGCCAGCGAGCAGCGGCACGAGGGGCAAGGGGGCGTGCTTGCGGAAAAAGCGCACGGCGCTGCGGGTAAAGTTCAGCTCGAAGGTCTCGCTCTTGGTCGACCGGGTATTGCCCTCCCCCATGCTCGCGCTGCCCACATGCCACACCCGCGAGCTGTCCGCCACCGCGAGTTTCCAATCTGCCGCCCGCAGCCGGAAGCTGAAGTCGGCATCCTCCCAGTACATGAAAAAGCGTTCGTCGAACAGACCGATTTCCTCCAGGGCGGCGCGGCGTACCAGCCAGCTCGTGCCGCCTAGAAAGTGGAGCCGCTCACGGGATACCGGCCCAAAGTACATGTCGGCATCCCCCCGCCACAACCGCACGAAGCCGCCGCCCCAGGCCTGCACCCGCTCGGGCACACGCATGTCGTACAGCACCGAGGCGACGGCTCCCGTGCGTGGCTCGGCCTCCAGAGTGGTCACGAGTTCGCTCAGGGCGAAGAAATCTACCACGGTGTCGTTGTTCAGAAACCAGACGTACTCGGCGCCGTGCTCCAGGGCCCGTCGGGCGCCGACGTTGTTTGCGGCCGTGAAACCCACGTTCCGCGCGATCTCTACGAATTCGATGTCGGGCCAGCGCTCCCGCAACTGGGCCAGCGAGTCGTCAGTGGACCCGTTTTCTACCACCAGGACCCGGAAAGAGGGATACTTGAGATCACGCAGTGAAGTCAGGCACGCATCCGTAAAGCGCCAGCCATTGTAGTTGATGAGAACGATGGTCACGGCGGGATGAGAGGGGTTGCTCATGAGGCTCCTTTCTGGAGCGGGTGTGGGCGGTTCATGCCGGTTGAAGCTCACGGTGCTCAGAGGAGACACGTTGGAATCGGTAGGCGCGGGCATTGAGATACGCTGCACACAGGCCCAGCATGAAATTCCAGTCGGGGGAGGTGAACACGATGGTGTAGCTGCCCACGAGGGCGATAAACAGGGTCGTGAAGGCGAAGGGCAGCACCCAGCGCCCACGGGCCCACACGGCGCGCGCGAGCGGCTGCACGATGCCGAAGATCACCAGGAGCCCCAGCCCGACGTAACCGAAAGTCCACAGAATCGAGTGATACGAGTAGTGGAGGTCGTTGGTGGTGCCGGTGCGCAGGTCGAGGTTGCTCGGAATCAGGGTGTTCGTACCCACGCCCAGCACGCGTTCCTGGTCGTCGTTGACCAGGGTGAAGGCAAGGTCCGCCTGCCGCTCGCGCCAGTCAATGTTGGTGCGGTCGAGGCTGAGACGGTCCGAGCGCTCCAGACCCGAGAGGGCGGGGCCCAGCGACGCGCCGAGTGACGAGAAGGACAGCACCACGGCGAGGGCGCTCAGCGCCATGAGGCCGCCAAGCGTCACCCGGGCGACGCGCAGGTGCGCGGCAGGCCGTTGTACGAGCCGCACGAGGACATACAGCAGGGTCAGCGCCACGGCGAAGATGATGGTGCCGCGCGAGAACGTCACGAGCAGGGCAGTGAGGAAAAGCCCCGCCTTGAACAGCTCCGGCCACAGCCGCCTCGCCCGGCCGGCCAGCATGTTCTCGACCGACATCAGCAGCCCGAGAAACATCAGGGCCATCCCCGGGTAGAACACCCGGGCGAGGCCCGACACCCGCTCGTAGATGCCGAAGTCATCGGCAAAGGAGGGTCCTCCCCCGCCCGCTGCCCCGGGATGCAGCCCCGGCAGGGCGAAGGCGAGCAGGGCCCGCACGGCGCCGACGAGAGCCAGCAGCATGATGACGCGTTCCACCTGATCGTCGTCGTGACGGCGGACCCACCACCACACGAAGGGCACCAGGAGAAAGCCCGCGAACTTGTACAGGTAGACGAAGGCGCCTGTGGTCGGTGCGCCCGTGGCCCAGAAAGAGGCGAAGTGCGCGTATGGCAGCAGCCCCAGCAGCACCAGCCCGAAGAGCGGAACGCGGCGGGTGCGCAAGACCGTGAAGGTCAACAGCCCCAGGGTCAGTCCCAGGAGGCCCATCAGGGCGAGGTTGCCCAGCGTCTCATTGAGTCGCTCGGCGAACCCGAAGACCGACAGGGTGCCCAGGTACAGGCTGAACAGGGCCGCGTGCAGCCAGAAATCCACTTTACGGCGCGACAGATGCACGTTCGACCTCCACGTTCTCGGGCTTCAGGCGGGTGCGCAGGGTGTGGCGGCACACCAGGGTCAGGCCCGCCAGCACCACGACCTCGCCCAGGACGACCGCCGCCGCCGTGCCCAGCAGTCCGTACGTCGGGGCCAGCAACACGATTAGGAAGGCCCCCAGCACCGTTCCGCCGATGACGGCCGTGTTAAAGAGGCGGTCGAGCCCCAGCGGCAACAGCCACAGGATGCCCAGCGACAGGTTGAGCCCGACCATCAGCGGGAGCAGCGCGAGAATGCGCAGCACGGGAACCGAGGGAGCGAACTCGGGGCCCAGCAGCACCCTCACCCACAGGGGGGCCCCCAGCGCGACCGCCAGACACAGGACCAGCCCGGCTCCGCCCACCAGGCGGACACTCACGGGCAGGAGGGCGCGGGCCTCCGCCACGCTGCCGTGCGCGATCCGGCTGAAGCGGGGGTAAAGCGCGCGGGTGAGCGGTTGCAGCAGACCCTGGGCCGCACGGGCGATCCGGTCGGCGCCGTTGTAGTACCCCAGCAATCTGGGCTCGACGAACAGCCCCAGCAAGAAGGCGCTCCCCGTGGTGGACAACACCGCCGCCCCCGAGAACAAGAACATGCTCCAGCCCATCCGCAAGGCGGCGAACGCACGGCTCAAAGAAGGGCGCAGCAGCGGCACCTCGCGGTGCGCGAGGATGAGGGCGAGGACGCCCGACACCACCGCCGCCGTCCCCTGCAAGATGGGGACCCACCACGCGTCTTGCGGCCCTCGCACGAAGACGAACAGCCCCGCCGTGGCGATCACCTTGGCGATCACGTCGAGGGTGGACGCCACTCCCGCGCGCTCCAGGCCCACGAAGTACCACATCAGGTTCGAGGCCTGGGCGAGGGCCGCAAAGACGCTCGCCCACAGGAGCTCGGGGTGGGCCCGCAGGGACGGCACAGTCACCGAGGCGAGCAGGGCGAGGGCGAGGGCCGGCAGCACCAGCAACAGCTTGGCGCTCATCACCCCCGACAGCAGGTCCGCGAGCCGGGCGGAGTCGCCGCGTGCCCGCGCCACCTCACGGTTCGCGGAGAGGTCGAAGCCGTACTGAAGCAGCAACCCCAGCAGCCCACCGAACGCCTGCGCAAACACCAGCAGCCCCAGCGCGGTCGGGCCGAGCATGCGGGCCAGGAAGGGCGTGGTGAGGAGCGGCAGCACGTACGTCGCCGCCTGGACCCCGAACAGGGCCGCGAGGTTCCCCAGGAAGCTGCGGCGGTCTGCCCCCGCCCCACGCTCTTCCATGAGCCCTACACCCCCGCGCCGGAAAGGGCGCGCGGTGAGGGGGCGGGCGAAGCGGCCCTGGTTGAGCGGTCGCTCACAAGACCCTCGACTCGGGCTTGGGGGCGGCGGCCGGGGTGGAGCGGCGGGCGTACCCGTAGCCGTAGCGGGCCACTTGACCGCGCGGGTTGACCTTGTTGAGCGCCACACCCAGCACGTTCGCGTTCACCAGCAGCAGGGCGTCGAGCACCCGCTGCACGCTGGCGACCGACGCGCGGCCCGCCTCCAGCACGAGCAGCACGCCCGCCGCGTGGGGCGCGAGCACCAGGGGGTCCGCCACGGCGAGCGCGGGCGGGCCGTCCACCACGATCAGGTCGTACCCGGCACCCCACTGGCTCATGGCCTCGCGGAAAGCCTCCGCCGGGAGGTGGGCCTGGGTCTGGGCAGGCACGCCGGGCGCGGGGGCGAGCAGGTGCAGGTTGTCCCGCAGGCGGCGAGCCTGGGCGGTCACGGGCCGCGTCAGGGCTCCTTGCAAGTCGCGGCTCTCCTCGCCGGGGAAGGGCACGGCGCCGGGCAGGTCCACCCACTCGGCCGTCTGGGCGCCCGCCTGCCAGATGCTCGCCTGGGTGGGACGGCGCAGGTCCGCGTCGATCAAGAGCACCCGGTCACCGCTCGCCGCGCGGGCGTCGGCGATGGCGGCGCTGATGTTCGACTTGCCGTCCCCGCTGAAGAGCGAGGTCACGAGCAACACGGGCGGCTTGCGGTCGCCCCGGGGCAAGACGCTCTTGATTCCGGCGGCCAGAAAGGCCACGCTGTCAGACCAGCGGCCCTGCCGCAGCGCCACGAGGAGCGACTGGCCGCGGCGCAGCATCCGCACGCGCGGCACCTCGCCCAGCAGGCGCAGGTTGAGAAACTTGAGATCGGCGTCGGAGGCCACCATCCGGTTGACCGACGACCACACGACGAGCAGGGCGCTCAGCAGCAGCAGGACAAAAGCCCCGACGAGCACGGCGTTGCGCAGCGGCTTGGGCGCGACCGGCTGGAGGGGCACGGCGGCGGGGGCGACGATGCTCAGCGAGCCCACGACCGTCTCACGCAGGGCGGTGAGCTGATTCAGGGAGTCGAGGCGGTTGGCCCGCTGCGCCAGCAGCGTTTGTTGCAGGCTGGTCGGCGTGCCCACCACCGGCCCCGCCGCCGCCAGACGGCGTTCGACGTCGGCCAGCCGGGTGCGCAGCCCGGTGATGGCGGCGTTGACCTTCACGAGGCCGCGCTCGGTGTCCCAGTCCACCAGCGCGTCGGCGGCGAGATTCGCCAGCCGCGCGGCCACCACCGGATCACGGTGTGCCGCGCTGAGGGTGTAGGTGCCGTTGCCGTAGATGTCCGGCTGACCCGTCACGTCGAAGACCCGCCCCCGGCCGCTGGCGATGTCCTGGGCGAGGCGGTCGGCGAGCACGATGCGCTGGGCCCGGGTCAGCTCGGGGACCTCCGCCAGGCGGCGGCGCACCACGCCGAGCACGTTCTCGCTTTGCAGCGCTCCCTCGATGGCCCCGGAGGGAAGGGGCGGGGGGCTGACGGTCGTGGGGCCCAGCGCCGGGTTGTTGCTCTGCCCGCCCGAGGAGAGGATCAGGGTCTTGGCCTCGTAGATCGGCGTCTGGCGGCTGGAGAGCAGGTAGGTGACCACCCCGGCGGCCAGGGAGAGCAGGAGCACCAGCCACGCGAAGCGCTTCAGGGCGCGCAGCGGGCGCGAGAGGTCAAGATCGTCATTCATCGGGGGCATGGGGGTCGGTCCTCCTGGGCGGCGGGGGTGGGGGCTGGGGCGGGCGGGAAGGGGAGCGCGGTGGGGTCACGAGCCTCGGAAGCGGGGTAGAGCGGCGGGAGGAGGCGGGTTGGTCCGGCCAAGGCGGAGCCTGCTGGCAAGACCCCCTGTTCTCCGACCTCTCGACATGAAGACTCCTTCCCCCGGTGGGGTGTGCCCCATCATGCTCAGGCCCGCCAAGTGATCAGCCGTTGCTCAGAAACAGGGTGCGGCAAGATGCGGCCATGAGAGATGGGTGACCGGCACCCGCACGCCTTTGCCGGAGACTGGCACCTCCAGCCCGACTGTGCGTCAGCCGCTGTCACAGCCCCCTCACATTCTGCCGCCACGACGAGACTTCAAAGGAGAGCCTGTTCATGACCCACACCAGACCCGCCCGCCTGTCCGGGGGCCCCTCGTGAAAGCCGTCATCCTTGCCGGGGGCCTGGGCACCCGCATCAGCGAAGAGAGCACCGTCCGCCCCAAGCCGATGGTCGAGATCGGGGGTCGCCCGGTGCTGTGGCACATCATGAAAATCTACTCCGCCCACGGGGTCAATGACTTCATCATCCTGTGCGGCTACAAACAGCACATGATCAAGGAGTACTTCGCCAACTACTTCCTGCACATGTCCGACGTGACCTTCGACATGCGCACCCAAAACGCCACCTACCTGTGCAACCAGGCCGAGCCCTGGCGAGTCACCCTGGTCGACACCGGCGAGGACACCCTCACGGGCGGGCGCCTCAAGCGGGTGCGCCACTACCTCGGCGACGAGCCCTTCTGCTTCACCTACGGCGACGGCGTGGGCGACGTGGACATCGCCAAGACCATCGAGTTCCACCGCGGCCACGGCAAACTCGCCACCATGACGGTGATGCAGCCCCCGGGGCGCTTCGGGGCCGTGAACATCGAGGACGGCGGGGCCGTGACCGCCTTCCACGAGAAGCCCGACGGCGACGGCGGCTGGATCAACGGCGGATTCTTCGTGCTGGAGCCCTCGGTGATCGATTACATCGACGGCGACCAGACCACCTGGGAGGCCGAGCCGCTCAAGGGCCTCGCGCACGACGGACAGCTCGCCGCCTACCGCCACCCCGGCTTCTGGCAGCCGATGGACACCCTGCGCGACAAGCACTACCTCGAAGACCTCTGGAAGGCGGGCAAGGCCCCCTGGAAGACGTGGTGAGAGCGTGAGATACGACTTCGCGGTTATCGGCGGGGGCATTGTGGGCCTCGCCACCGCCTATGCGCTGGGCCAACGCTACCCCGACGCCCTGATCCTGGTGCTGGAGAAGGAGGAGGCCCTGGCGCAGCACCAGACGGGCCGCAACTCGGGCGTGATCCACAGCGGCATCTACTACGCGCCGGGCAGCTTGAAAGCGCGGCTGTGTCAGGCCGGGAACGTCAGCATTCCCGAGTTCTGCGACGAGCACGGCATCCCCTACGACCGCTGCGGCAAGGTGATCGTCGCCACCCGGCCCGAGGAGCTGCCCGGCCTGGAGAAGTTGCGGCTGCGCGCCGGGGAACACGGCCTGCCCGTCCGGTCCCTGAACGCCGAGGAGGTGCGGGAGATCGAGCCGCATGTCGACGCTCTAGCGGGCCTGCACGTCGCCAGTACCGGCATCGTCGATTACACCGAGGTCTGCCTCGCCCTCGCGCGGGAGGTGGAGGGGCGCGGCGGCAAGATTCGCCTGGGCACCCGGGTGGAGGCCCTGCACCGCGACGAGCGCGGCTACCGCATCGAGACGAACGCGGGCCCCTTCGCCGCCCACTACCTCGTGAACTGCGCGGGGTTGCACAGCGACCGGATCGCGCGGATGGCGGGCTCGGACCCCGGCTGCCGGATCGTGCCCTTCCGGGGCGAGTACTACGAGCTGCGGCCCGAGAAGCGCCACCTCGTCAAGCACCTGATCTACCCGGTGCCCAACCCCGACTTCCCCTTCCTGGGGGTACACTTCACCCGCATGATCGACGGCTCGGTCCACGCGGGGCCGAACGCGGTGCTGGCGTTTGCGCGCGAGGGGTATCACAAGACCAAGGTCGACCTGCGTGACCTCGGCGACGCGCTGAGCTACTCGGGCTTCTTGCAACTCGCGCGCAAGAACGTGGGCGAGGGGGCCAAGGAGATGTGGCGCTCGTTTTCCAAGCCCGCCTTCGTGCGCAGCCTCCAGGCCCTCATCCCCGAGGTGACGGAGAATGACGTCATTCCCAGCGAGGCGGGTGTGCGCGCCCAGGCCCTCACCCCCGACGGGAAATTGGTGGACGACTTCCTCCTCATCGACGCCCCCGCCGCCCTGCACGTCTGCAACGCGCCCTCCCCCGCCGCCACGTCGTCCCTGGAGATCGGGAAGACCATCGCCGCCCGGGTTCGCCCACCCGCCCACCTCAAGCCCGTCCCCGTCAAAGGTCTGGCCGCCGAAGGAGTGCTCGCATGAAAATTCTCGTCACCGGCACCGAGGGCTACCTCGGCTCCCTGCTCGCCCCCGAACTCCTGCGCCGGGGCCATACCGTCGTCGCCGTGGACACCGGCTACTACAAGGCGGGCTGGCTGTACAACGGGACCGACACGACCGCGCTCACGTTGAACAAGGACCTGCGGCAGATCACCGCCGAGGACCTGGAGGGCGTGGAGGCCGTCGTCCATATGGCGGAGCTGTCGAACGATCCGCTGGGGCAGCTCCTCCCCAACATCACCTACGACATCAACCACGCGGGCTCGGTGCGGCTGGCGAAGCTCGCCAAGGCGGCGGGCGTCACGCGCTTCGTGTACATGTCCTCGTGCAGCGTGTACGGGGTGGGCGGGGCGGACTTCGTGGACGAGACCTCCGACGTGAACCCCCAGACCGCCTACGCGGAGTGCAAGGTGCTTGTCGAGCGCGACCTGCGGGAGATGGCGGACGACCACTTCACGCCGACGTACATGCGCAACGCCACCGCCTTCGGTGCCTCGCCCCGGATGCGCTTCGACATCGTGCTGAACAACCTCAGCGGGCTGGCGCGCACGACGGGGGAAATCCGCATGACCTCCGACGGCACGCCCTGGCGCCCTCTCGTGCACGCGCTCGACATCGGGCAGGCGATCATCGAAGTGCTCGAAGCCCCGCGCGAGGCCGTCCACAACGAGGCCTTCAACATCGGCAGCACCCAGCAGAACTACCGGGTGCGCGAGATCGCGGAGATCGTGGCGGAGGCGTTCCCGGGCTGCAAGCTGTCTTTCGGCGAGAACGGGGCCGACAACCGCAGTTACCGGGTGAACTTCGACAAGATTCACGCGGCGCTGCCGAACTTCCGCTGCGCGTGGGACGCCCGGCGCGGGGCCCAGCAGCTCGCGGCCCTCTTCGAGCGGATCGACCTCCAGGCCACCGACTTCGAGTCGCGGGGCTACACCAGGCTCAAGCAGCTCGAATACCTGCTGCGGACCGAGCAGATCGACCACGACTTCTACTGGAAGGCCGCCCCGGTGCCCCAGCCCGTCCTCGAAGGGAGGGGCGCGTGATTTTCACCGAGACCAAGCTGAAGGGTGCCTTCATCATCGACCTAGAGGTCCGCGAGGACGAGCGCGGGGGATTCGCGCGCACCTTCTCGCAAGACGAGTTCGCCGCGCACGGCCTGAAGGTGGACGTGGTGCAGGCGAACCTGAGTTACAACCACAAGGCGGGGACGCTGCGCGGGATGCACTACCAGCTCCCGCCCGCCGCCGAGACGAAGCTGGTGCGCTGCACGCGGGGCGCGATCCTCGACGTGATCGTGGACCTGCGGGAAGACTCACCCACCTACCTCCAGCACATCGCGGTCGAGCTGACCGCCGAGAACCGCCGGGCGCTGTACGTCCCCGAGCTGTTCGCGCACGGGTACCAGGCCCTGACCGACGGGGCGGAGGTCGTGTACCAGGTCAGCGAGGCGTACACCCCCGGCTACGAGCGGGGGCTGCGTCACGACGACCCGCAGTTGGGCATCCAGTGGCCGATGCCGGTGACGGTCATCTCGGCGAAGGACCAAGCTTGGACGCTGCTCTCTGAGCGTGAAGGGGTGACGACATGATCATCGTGGATACCGCCCTGCGCCGCCGCGAGGCCGAGGGGCGACCGGTCAAGGTGGCGATGATCGGCGCCGGGTTCATGGGACGGGGCGTCGCCAACCAGATCGTCAACTCGGTGCCGGGGATGGAGCTCGTCGCCGTTTCCAACCGCACCGTCGCCAGCGCCGAGCGGGCGTATACCGAGGCGGGGCGGACCGACTTCGTGCGGGTGGAGACGCAGGAGGGGCTTGAGGACGCGATTCGCCGCGGCCAGCCCGCCGTGACGGAAGACGCCCTGCTGCTGTGCCGCTCCGAGCAGGTCGATTGCGTGATCGACGTGACGGGCGACGTGGAGTTCGGGGCACAGGTGACGCTGGAGGCCATCGCGCACGGGCGGCACATGGTGACGATGAACGCCGAACTCGACGCGACGGTGGGACCGCTTCTCAAGCGGAAGGCCGACGCGGCGGGCGTGATCCTGACGGCGGCGGACGGTGACCAGCCGGGCGTGCAGGCGAACCTCTACCGCTTCGTGAGGAGCATCGGCCTCACGCCGCTGGTGTGCGGGAACATCAAGGGCCTGCAAGACCCCTACCGCACGCCGACGACGCAGAAGGCCTTCGCCGAGCGCTGGGGCCAGAACGTCAACATGGTGACGAGCTTCGCGGACGGCACCAAGATTTCCTTCGAGCAGGCCATCGTGGCGAACGGGACCGGGATGCGGGTCGAGAAGCGTGGGATGCGCGGCACCGAGTTCCCCGGCCACGTGGACGAGCTGACGAAGATGTACGACGTGGACGAGCTGCGGCGCCTGGGCGGCGTGGTGGACTACACGGTGGGCAGCAAGCCCGGCCCCGGCGTCTTCGTGCTCGCCACCCACGACGACCCCAAACAGCGCCACTACCTCAACCTCTACAAGCTCGGCGAGGGGCCGCTGTATTCCTTTTACACGCCCTACCACCTCTGCCACTTCGAGGTGCCTCTCTCGGCGGCGCGGGTGGTGCTGTTCGGGGACGCGGTGTTGCAACCGCTCGGGGCCCCGACCGTGGACGTGATCGCCACCGCGAAGACCGATCTGCCCGCCGGAACGGTCATCGACGCCCTGGGCGGGTACCACACCTACGGGCAGTGCGAGAACGCGGACGTGGTGGCCTCACAGCGCCTGCTCCCGATGGGCCTCGCCGTCGGCTGCCGCCTGCGCCGGGCTGTCACGCGCGATCAGGTGCTTACGTACGACGATGTGGAGTTGCCGCAGGGCTCGCTGGCCGTGGCGCTCCGTGCCGAGCAGGACCGGTTGTTCGCGCCGCTCGCCGTGAGGTAGCGTCCAAAGCGTGTCCAGAGCGGAGGGTGGCGAAAGCCTTGCCACCCTCCGCTCTTCGCGTCCCTTCGCGTCATAAAGATCGGCTTAAAGCTGATTAAGCCCGTCAGACCTGACGCGTTATGAGAGTTTCATATTTCACATTTGTCTGAAAATGAAGTAGGCTCACGTCATGCCAGTGTGTTCACCACACGGCAGCAGACAAGACATCGACCGCCGTTTTGCGGCGTCTGAAGAGAGCTGATCGTGTTCTTACTATATCCGAACCTTACACGCATGGGGTGCGTCGGGCACCGGCGGGGGCGAGTTTGAAGAAATCCATTTCCAACCGGGATGTGGAGCGAATCGCCCACCACGCCGGATTGACGACCGAACAGGTGCGCGCCGCGCTCGCCATGCGGGGCGACATGTTCCCGGAGGTGCAGGAGCGGGTGGCGGCGAGTGCGAGCGAGCTGCGCTACACGATCACGGTGCGTGACCGGGTGGCGATGGCGGCCGGAACGTCGGTGGCGACGGTGAACCGCGCGTATCGCCCCGAGGCCCGGCACCTCGTCCGCCCCGAGGTCTTGCAGGCCATCGAGCGGGAAGCTTCCCGGATGGGCTACACCCCCGATCCGGTGGCGCAGGCCCGGCGCACGCAGCAAAGCACCATCGTGGCGATCTGTCCCGAGATGACGCACCTGTCGAGCCCTTACCACGCGGCCCTCATCCGCGCACTTACGGAGGTCGTGACCGAGCGGGGGCTGTACCCGGTGATCACACCCATCCCGCAAGACCGCCTGCTCCCCGACATCGCGCAGTCGAGCATCACCAGCCTGGTGGTGTTGTGGGAGGGCAACCGCACGGATCAGCAGGCGGCGGCCCTGCGTGCGGCGGGGCGGCAGGCCGTGCTGATCGGGCATCACGAGAGGTTGCCCAGCGTGGCTCCCGATTGGACGGAAGCCTATGAGCGTCTGACCCACCGCGCCCTGGAGCAGGGTTACGATGTGCTGCACCTGGGGTACTACAGTGAACAGCGCTGGGCGGCGGGTGCCCGCCTGGAGGGCATGGCCCGTGCCCTGGCGAGCAGCCGTCATCAGCCCCGCTTGCGGCTGTGGCTGCACCCCGACCTCGACCTTGCGCGGGCGGTCGAAGCCCTGCACGGCCAGGACATGTGCGCCGCCGCCACACTGCTCACCGTTTTGGCCCAAACGCCGGGCGCCCTGGAGCGCCGCCCCCGGCTGGGGCTGGAAGGCATCATTCAGGAGCTGACAGAGGAGTTGCGCTGCCTTCAGAAGGGCGACAGTCAGCGCGTCGCGTTGCTCGGTTACTCGGACATGACGATCCGGCAACTCATGTGGCAGCTCGCGGTGGACGGCTCGGGGCCGCGACTGGGCGATCACCTCGGGCTGGCAGGGCACGACAACCTCGAACCGATCATGCGCTACCTCAACCCGGTGCTCACGACCATCGCCTACGACTTCAGCGACTTCGCCGGGCAACTCATCGACCAGATGGATCCGGAGAACGAGGGCGGGTTCACCGGCCTGCCCACCGAACTGATCCTGCGCGAGTCGCTCTGATTTAAGTGACAACTCTCCGGCCCTCGCCCAGAACGTTTTTTCCTTAGATCTCCGTAATCCCTTGTACGTTTTGATGCTATAAGCCGACGTCACTTAGAGTGTGTCTAAAAAGTGTCGAATGACCAGCCAGCGGGCCAGAATTTAGCCCGCTATAGTTGATAAAGCGACAGCGTTACACCAGTAACTTGACCTACAAGCGATTTGGACGGTTTGAACTCCTCTTGCCCGCTGGAAAGTCGGGGGGCAGACCCCGGACGGTGGAGTGTATGTGGTCGTCTGTGCCATGCTGGGTATCCTCCAAAACGGCTGCACCTGACGCAACTTTCCTTACGATGTTCCAGCCTGGCAGACGGGCAACGAAGCCTTCCGGCAGTTTCAACGGGACGGCACCTGGGAAGCGGTAAACCGCTGCCTCCTGCAACGAACACGTCGCAAAGCGGGTCGAAATCCCAAACCGTCCGCTATACCCCACAAGCTGGCATTCGTGAGGTGAACGCTTACAGAAAGACCAACGGACGCAAACGGCACCTCGTCGTGGACACGCTGGACCTGCGCTGGTCGTCTTCTGACGGCAAGCCGCGTCCAAGACTGAACGGCTGCCCCCATCCTACTGGGCATACGCTCCAAGCGCATCCATCGGTTCAAACTTTTCTGGTCGAATGGATGTGATTAGGGTGCATTGGTGTCGTTGGCTAAGCAGGTGCTGGCTCAGGTAGTCGCATCGTCACGCCGCTGGGTCGTGGAACGTTCTCTGGTTTGTTTAACCCGTTCACGTCGTCCGACGCGTGCCAATTAGTATTGGCAGAGATCACAGGATGTTTGGTTCTACCTTGACAACACCCGTCTCATGTCACACCGCTTTAAACCTGCTGCTTACGCTTTTTCAAACACTCTCAGAAAATTTCAAGGTTGGTGTGCAGGGTCACTGGGAGCATGGTCGTCAGGGTGGCGCGGAAAGAGGGGCTGGCCTGCTTGACCCCGTAGCGTGGAGAATACCAGCCGAGCGTGGAAGTACTGGAGGCGAGGTCGTGTTCGCCCTGACCCCAGCGTACCTGCCAACGGGCGTCGAAGCGCACCCGCAGGGCGCCACCCCGCCAAGTAACCCACCAGCTGTGGGAGGCCTCCGACCTTATCTCACAGTCAGGATGCAGGTGCAGGTGCAGGCGCAAATGGTGGCGTCCCTCGCCCTCGATGCGGTCGGTAATGCTCAGTAAGTGGCCTTGCAGTTCGAACTCACGCTGGTGGACCGGGGTGCCCGGCAAGCGCTCGTATCCGTCGTGCGAGGCGACAAGGCGTCCTCCGTCCTCACGGGGCTCCCACAGGTGGGGGGTAACCGCGGCCTCGCGGGACCATCGGCAGGGACCCATCTGGGCTCTCTGGTCTTGCAGATCGACCTCTATGGTGTTGTGTGCCGCCGTGGAGCGGAAGTACTGTCGCCACTCGGAGTCGGCTCTGGATGTGGCGGTGCCGGGGTCGACCACTACCTCCTGAGTGCCCACCGAGAGGGTGAACCCCAGCGCGTCGGCATGACCCCGCTCAGCCGGCGTCAGGTTCCCGAGGGGTCCAGCATCGGCCAAGACGCGCACCGGGCGCTCGGTCCCCGCCCCCGATGTCAGCACGTACAGACCCGCGTCGGGGTAAGCGAAGCTGCCGCCGTGGAGTCCAGGCCCACAGCGCAGGGGCACCCGCCCGTCCCCGAGTAAAAGCGTGGCCCCCAGGTGCCCGCCCGGTGGCTCCTCCACCGGTACGCCGAGCCAGTCGCGGCCCACCCGCAGGAGCCAGTCCTCCCGAGAGGTGGACCGGGGCTCCACTTGCACGGTCAGCCCGTCGTCTATATCACCATAACGGGGCAGCCTGCCTCCCTCGCCACGCAAACGGCCGACCACCGCGACGGCCCGCGCTACCCGGGCCAGATAGGCCGGGTCGAAGGCGTCGCCGCAACGTTCCCCCAGCAGAGCTGGAAGCAAGATCAGCTCGGTGGCCCACAGGTGGTGCCCGAAGCTCAGCTCACGGTTCACCCCGCTCTCAAGGAATTGTAGGGTCGCCTCCCGCGCCAGGGCGACTTTCGCCTCACGCCGCCACCGGGCAGATTCTTCGAAGAACGGCCAGGTCACGCTCGCCACGTACTGACCTGCCAGCGCGGCGAGGGTATCGCCCCCAGCGGGCGCGGCGCCCTCCCCGACGAACACCTGATGTCGGTACACACTCGGCCACAGCGGCGAGTCGGGCCCGAACCACGTGGGCCACTCCGAATGGGGCCTCAGGAGTTCGTAGCACCACGCCCAGGCCATTAGACGCACACCCGCCTCCGAGCGGCTCGCCCAATTCACGCCCCGGCCCGGTGGATTTTCCAGAATCCAGTCGGCGATACGGGCCGCCGCACCCGCCGCATAGCGGTGCTCGCCGGTCAGGGCATAGGCGATGGCAAGAACCGTTGTGTGGTGGTGACGGCTCTTTTCCCAGATCGTCCTCACGTCCCCCACAGCCGCCGGTTCGGGAGAGTTTGGGGCAAACTTGGGAGAGTCGGGGTCGGTGCGGCGGCCCGTGACCTCGCAGAAGTGCCAGTCAGTCACACCGCCTGCGGTGGGGTCGGAGGCCGCGTCCGCGAAGACGAAGAAGCGCCAGCGCCCCTGCAAGACCTCATCTGCCTCACGCAGCAGGGCGGCGCGGGTCGCCTCGTCCACCACCCGGCGCAGGCGCGGTGGGCTGAGCGGCAAGCCGTAAAAATGTTGACCGCGCGGGCGGTCGAGTACGGCACGCTCAGCCCACCGCAGCCCCCCATGACGTCCGTGCCCCTCCGCGTACCCCCTCCCCACTTGCCACATCCTCCCCTCCAGGGTCATGTCCCACCCGCGCCCCAAATGTCGAAGCCCCGGACGCTCGCCCACCCCCACCCCCCGCACCACCTTCTCGGTCCTAACCGGGGGAGAGCCGGGAGCACCAGGGCTGTCCTCACGCCACCACCGCCCGCGAGTGCACGGCCTGTAACCACAGTTCCAGGCACACGGCCGTCCAGGCGAGCTTGGCGCTGCCCGTCTGCGCCAGGGCCGCTGGCGCAAGCAGGGCTTCGAGTTCGGCCCCCGACATCCAGGTTCGCAGACGTGCCCCGGGTGAGAGCAGCAGGTCGCGCGACATGCTCCTGAGCCCCGGGTCGCCCGCCAGCCACTCACCCAGCGGCAGCCGAAAGCCGCTCTTGGGCCGTTCGAGCACGGCCCTGGGCAGCCGGTCGCCGAAGGCCTGGCGCAGCGGCATCTTGCCCCGTAGGCGGTGAATCTTGACCTGGCGCGGTAGCGCCACCGCCCAGGGAGTCAGCCGCATGTCGAGGAGAGGCACCCGCTGCTCGATAGAGGCCTGCATGGTCGTATAGTCGCCCCGGTGTAGCAAGTTGTTGGGCAACCACGACTCCAGGTCGAGCACCTGCATCCGCTGGAGATCAGACCAGCCCTGTGGGTAACCGATCAGGCGCTCTTCCACCCAATGCAGGGCGCGGTCGGGCCGCGCCCCGGCCCCGATCAGGGACCCCACAAGCGCGGGCGATGCGTCGTCGTTGGCGAACCAACGCATCCAGCGCGCGGCGCGGCTGGGCTCGCTTAGGGCGTCGGCGGCGATTCCCAGCTTGCCCCGGCGCCCCAGCCAGCGGCTCCCCAGACGCATCGCCGGGCCCAAGGGTCGCGCCAAGTTGTCTACCGCGTACTTCGGGTAGCCGCCGAAGGACTCGTCGCCGCCCTCGCCGGAAAGAACCACCTTCACGTCCTCGGCCGCGCGCAGCGAGAGCTTGAGCAACGCGATGTCCGCGTGATCCGCGAAAGGCCCGTTGAGCGAGCCTGAAAGCCTCGGCGCCAACGCCACGAAATCCGCTGGGCCTACCGTAACGGGGTGCAGCCGCGCCCCAATGTGCTCGGCGACCATCCGGGCGTACGGCAGCTCGCTCGTCTCCGAAGACGCCCCCTCAAAGCCCACCGAATAGGCATTCAGGGGCCCGCCACCGCGCGACGCCAGAGCCTGGGCGACCACGCTGGAATCTAGCCCCCCGCTCAGGAAGCACCCCAGCGGCACGTCGGCGAGGGTGTGGTGCTCGACCGAGTCCATCACCCGCTCGCGGACTTCCTCAGGCGTTACATTCCGCTCTCCCTCCAGGCGGCAGCGCTCGACCTCCTCGGTCACGCTGGCGAAGCGCACGTAGATCACTGCGTTCGCCTGCGGGGCCACCACGAGCGCGGTACCGGGCTCGACTCTTTTGACGTGCTCATAGAGGGTATTGAGGCCCGACGGATGGCGGGAGGCGAGGGTTTCCAAGACCGAGGTGAGGTCGAGATCGGTGGACACGCCCGAGAGGTCGAGCAGGGCACCGACCTCCGAGGCGAAGAACACCGAGCCGTCGCGGCCCCGGGTCCAGAAGAGGGGCTTGATCCCGAAGGGGTCACGCGCGATGACGGTGTTGCCGTCGCGGCGGTCGTGCAGGGCGAGGGCGTACATGCCGCGCAGCCGCGCGAAGCCCGCCACTCCCCAGGCGAGATACGTCGCGAGGATGACCTCCGTGTCCGAGCGAGTGGCGAACTCGTGCCCGCGCGCCTCCAGTTCGCGGCGCAGCTCGAGGTGATTGTAGATCTCGCCGTTGAAGACGACCGTCGTGAGCCCGTGCACATCACTCATGGGCTGCCCGCCGCTCGACAGATCGATGATGCTCAACCGCGTGTGGCCCAGATGGGCGCTTCCTGCGTGCGCGCTGGTCTGCGCGTCCGGCCCCCGGTGACACAGGGTCGCCAGCCCGAGCGTCTCCGTAGCCGAAGGCCTCCTGCGCACACTCCCGATGATTCCACACATACCTCTTACCCTCCATACCGGGCCTGCCGCCCATTCGCTCGTTCGGTTCCTCGGCGCGACGCGCCCTCCGCCTGCTCGACCGGGCACGCTCCTCCCACACGCCCGTCTGTCTCCTAGCTTGGGAGATCCATCAGTGCGCTCCTTTGCGGGCGAGAACCACGCGGACGGTCGCCGCGAGGAGCGTGAGGTCGAGCCAGGGGCTCCAGCGCCGCACGTACTGGAGGTCTATCTGCACCCGGCCCTGAAAGCTCGTGCCGCTGCGGCCCGAGACCTGCCACCACCCGGTCATGCCGGGGCGGCAGCTCAGGATCACGTCGGCGTGGGTGCCGATCTTGGGCCGCTCGCGCGGCAGGTAGGGCCTGGGGCCGACGAGGCTCATCTCGCCCCGGAGGACGTTGAGAAGCTGCGGCAGCTCGTCGAGGCTGGTGCGGCGCAGGAAGCGGCCCACCCGGGTCACGCGCGGGTCGTCCCGGAGCTTGTGGTAGGTGTCGTAGTAAGCCCGCGCCTCGGGGTCCTGGTCGAGCAGTTCGGCGAGCCGCTCCTCGGCGTTCTCGTGCATACTGCGGAACTTCCAGCAGCGGAAGGAGCCCCCCCGCCACCCCAGACGCGGCGCCCCGTACAGCACCGGGCCGCGCGAGTCGAGCGCCACCGCGAGCCCTACGAGCAGCAGCAGCGGCGTCAGCACCGGGAAGAGCAGGGCCACTACCAGCAGGTCGAAGACCCTCTTCTGCCGCAGGTCGCCGGGCTCCAGGTGCCTCCGCCGGGCCTCCAGCACGCTGAAATTGCCCAAGTGGTGAGAGCCCGCCCAGCGGCTGTCCGAGGCGGGCTGGCTCACCATCACCAGAACCCGGCGAAAGAGTACCAGAGGCCCATCGAGCAACCGGTCACGTACCGCGTACGGGATATTGGGCACCGCCAGGATGGCGACATTCGCCTGGCCGTGCGCAACCGGGTGGTAACCCAAGCTCCAGTCGCTTTTCAGCGTCTGTGTCAGCAGGGCGGCGGCCTCGCCGTGCCCGATCACGGCCACGTCCACCCCCCAAACCCCTACGCGGCGCAGCAGCCAGCGCGCTCCAATGCGGGCGAGGAGGGCGGCGGGAATACCCAACCCCAGCCCCAGGACAAGCAGCAACGCCGCACCCACGCCCAACCCTTCGGCGAGCGCGGCGCCCAGGAGGGTCGGGAAGGCCGCCACCGCTGGGATCACCGTGCGCCGCAGCCGCTCGCTGGCATCCAGGCCGTACCCGGGGTAGCTGCGGATGAGCGTCGCCACCGTAAGCCAGGTCGCCGTGAAACCGAGCTGCCAGGGTAAGCGGCCGATGTGGGTGACCGTGAAGTGAAGCACCAGCCCAGACGTGAACCAGACGGCCAGCGCCTCGGCCGCTGCGAGCATCACCCCATTCATGAGCGCTCGCCGGTCGAGGTCCCCGGTGGTGGGAACCTGCACCCGGACGTCGGGCGACTCGCCGGACGGGGCGGCGCCCGGCAGCGGAGCGGTGGTCGGGGCTTGGGGCTCCCCCGTCCGCAAGAGTTCCTCCGAGATGACCGAATGCGTCACGCGCGTTTCCCCCTGAAGCTGTGGCCGGTTGGTCTGTCAGCGTCCCCGCCAGATCGGTGTGCGGGACCTGCCCTGTGCCTACTTCCGAAGGTAGGCGTTTTTCAGGATGAACAACGGACGCTCAGGCCGCCGCGATCACCAAGACCCGAAGCACCTCACCCACGCGCCCTGCTTCCTGGAACACCCGAAGGTTGCACCTCTCTGCACGGCCTCAGCACGAAGCCGGATGACCAGCTCCTCTGTCTCCAGCCCTTGGGTGAGGCCTCTCACTTTCTGTTTGGTTTTCTCACATAGCTGCTGTTTATAGTCGGCCCCGTCTGTACCCTTGTGGACGTCGAATGTCGGCTGACTTTTCCATCGCAAATCACGAATGAAAATCGGGCAAAGGAGCTCTCCCAGCTAGAACTCGAGGTAGGCAAAGCAAAATCTAGTAATCACTCCTCTTTTTATTTATATCGGGCTCCTACCAGGCATTAGGGTGGTAGGAGCAGACAGTTATTTCCTGTACTTGTAGGAAGCTCTTAGAGATATTGTGTAGTGCGAAATTTTTCATGTTAATCCAATTAAGATTGAAGTAAGGTTCACGACGTGATAAATCAGTCTTCTGTAAGCTTCCACCCATCCTTCGCTCTTCTCGTTACCGCCGCGCTGCTGGTGGGTTGTGGAACCTCGCGGCCGGAGAGCACGGCGGGAGGGGGGGCAGCGTCCATGCAATTGGAGGCGGAGCGTGCCACCACCGTTTCGCTGCCCGCAGGCGAGGTCCAGGCGCTGACGGTGGTCGATCCAGGGGCACCGAGTGGGGGGCACGTGGTCAGCGACGCTGCCGCCAGCGGGGGGCAAGCGGTCGAACTGCTCAGCAATGGCAATTCGGTACGCTTCTCGGTGCCCGCAGGGTTGGCGGCGGGAAGCTTCACGGTTCGGGTGCAGGGCCGGGGCGACCTCTATCAGGGCAATCCCATCGTGAGCTTGCGGGTGAACGGCACGGAGAAGGGCCGGGTCGAACTCAATCAAGCGACCTACAGTGCTTTCACGGTGGGGAACTTCGATCTGAAGTCGGGCGACACCCTCGACGTGATCTTCGTGAACGACGCCTACGGCGGCGGCCTCAACGACCGCAACGCGATTATCGACTACCTGATCATCGACCCGACAGGCACGACCACGGCGGCTCCGACCCCTCCCACCACTCCGAGTACCCCGAGTCCGACGCCAGTCGCCATCCCGGGGAACGCGGTGGACGTGAAGAGCTTCGGGGCCCGGGGCGACGGCCAGACCGACGACACGGAGGCTTTGCGGCGGGCAGCGGAGTCGGGCAAGAGTCTTTTCTTCCCTTCCGGGACGTACCGGGTGCGGCGCGTGATCTCGTTCAAGGGGCTCAACGGGCAGACCATCAGCGGCCAGAACGCGACCCTCCAGACCGACGGGAGCTTCATCCGCGACGGGGACAACGCGGTGCTTTTCATCAAGAACAGCACGGGCGTAACCGTGCAGGGCCTGAAGATCATTGGCAACCGCACGAACTCGACCTCCCCGTCCGTGGACATCGAGGGGGTACGGGTGGCGAACAGCACGAACGTGACGCTGCGGGCGCTGGGCGTGACCCGTGCCCCCACGAACGGCATCAGCGTATTCGACTCCTCGGGCACGGTAATCGAGAACAGCTCGGTGTCAGACAGCACCCGGCACGGCATCTGGGTGTACCGCAGCCAGAACACCCGGCTGAGCGGCAACACGATCACCGGGAACGGACAGCCCAACTCGAACACCGTCGGCGGCATCGGCATTCTCGCCACAGCGGGCAACGGCTTCACGGCCGAGAACAACGTGATCCGCAACATGAGCGACGACGGCACCAAGACGGAGGCCGTGAATAACGTCGTGTACCGGGGCAACACCGTCGACGTGTTCGGCCGGGACGGCATCAAGGTCATGCCTCACACGCCCTCCGGCGTGACCGAGGTACGTGACGTCGTGATCGAGAACAACACGATCTCGGGGTTCCGGGCCTGGGTGCCCTACAGTTCGAGCAACATCCTGGTGCACTCCACCCTGGGCGGGCGCGTGAGCGGCAACACCGTCAACGGCTCGGGCGGCACCGCCGACGACGAGGACGGCATCCGCATCAACGCCTATGGGTCCTACACCCGCTCGCGGGACATCGAGGTGCGGGACAATACGGTCCGCAACGTGAAAACGGGCGTGCAACTGACCTCGGACAACATCACTGTCTCGGGCAACCGCATCCAGGCGAACGGGTACGCGGTCTTGCTGCAAGGCGTCGGGCTGAACCTGACCAACAACCCCGAACTGCGGGGCGGGGCGGGCATCACGGTGCTGTACAACTACGGCGCCCAGGCCGACATGACCGGCAACTCGCTTTTCGGCAACGACCTCGCCATCTACGCTGCCAACAGCGGCAACCGGGGGCGCATCGCCGGAAACGTCTTCGCCTCGACCTACCGCAAGCAGGTGGCGGCGGGCTCAGGCGTCTCCTACACCCCCTGACCTCACCCCCACGGACCCGCGCGCCCTCACCCAGCGGTGGGGGCGCCGTCTTGACGCAATTCTGGGAATTGAAGCGCGTTGGGACGACGCTGGCGTTCCCCGTTCCCTGCGGAGGTATGCCAGTCCCAGCCTCTCGCGGTGCGTGCTGTCCCGGTCCCCCACAAGGGAGGACGCGCAGGGAAGCAAAAAGCGCGTCTCCACCGTGGGTTTGAGCAGTCCCGCTCGACCTTTAGGCACGCGCTTAGGCTTGCTCTCCTGCGGAGCCGTGCCCGTCCGCCCGGCCCTCGTCTGCGCCTCACGAGTTCGGATCAGAAGGCGTAGCGCACCCGGCACTCCGGCAGCTCGCGGGCCAGCAGCTCGGTGAAGCGGGCGACCGCCTTCCCCTTGAAGCCGTGGCGGTAGCGGACGTTCTCGCCGCCGTGTTCCGAGCGTTTGGTCTCCTGCCAGCCCGGGCGCCACAGCAGCCGCTCGGCTCCCGGGTGCCAGCCCAGGTTGACCTCGTGCAGGCCCGCATTGTGGGTCAGGAAGATTACCTCGGCGGCAAGTTGCGCGCGGGCCCGCTCCGAGAGGGAAGCCCGCACCTCGCGCAGCAGCTCCGCATAGTCGGCGGTCCAGCCCTCGTAGATCACGACGGGCGAGAAGTTGAGGTGGACCTCATACCCCGCCTCCACGAAGTCGTTGACGGCGGCGATGCGCTCGCGGATGGGCGAGGTCCGCACGTCGAGCACGCGGGCGATGGGACGCGGCATCAGCGAGAAACGCACCCGCGTCTTGCCCTGGGGGTCGTAGGTCAACAGGTCACGGTTCACGTACTTGGTGGCGAAGGACGCCCTCGCGTTCGGCAGCTCGCGGAAGAGCGCCACGAGGTCGCGCACGTTGTCCGAGAGCAGGGCGTCCACACTCAGGTCGCTGTTCTCGCCCACGTCGTAGACCCAGAGTTCGGGATCGACCTGGTTGGGTTCGGGCTTGGGCCCGAGCTTGGCGGCGTGGCGGCGCAGGGCACTCAACGTCTCCTCCACGTTCACGAACGTCGTGATGGGATTGGCAAAGCCCTTGCGGCGCGGGACGTAGCAGTACGCACAGCTCATGGCGCAGCCGTTGGCGAGCCCCGGCGCGATCCAGTCGGCGCTGCGCCCGTTGGCGCGGGTGGTGAAGGTCTTGCGCACGCCCAGGACGAGCACCTGCCGCTTGAGCCGCACCCAGTCGCGCACCAGCCCCGCATTGCCGTGCAGGCCGGGGATGTTCCAGTGGGAGGGCACCTCGGTGCGCCCCGCGTCCGGGAAGCGGGCCAGAATCTCGCGGCCCCGCGCGTACTCGGTGACCCGGGGCTCCAGGTAGATGTGGCGGATGTCGAGGAGCCGGGCGTTCATGCCTTCAGGAGACCACGGGCACGGACGGGCCGCCGTCCCCGATCACCCAGAGTGGAAGGGAGTCGGGAGGCCGTCTGCCCCGCCGCCT
This sequence comes from Deinococcus aestuarii, assembly GCF_018863415.1. Taxonomy (NCBI): domain Bacteria; kingdom Thermotogati; phylum Deinococcota; class Deinococci; order Deinococcales; family Deinococcaceae; genus Deinococcus; species Deinococcus aestuarii. Next base: position 29,925 of record NZ_JAHKSN010000019.1, read on the forward strand.
TTATCCGGCCTTGAAGGGTTGACGGCCCGGGCGGGCGCGGTGCAAGGTGGATCACCAGAGCCCGAGGCCGCCGTGGGTCGCGGCCCACGCAGGGGGCTCAGCCGCTGGAGAGCCGGGCGCCGGTCGGCCACTGGACGGGCAGGGGCAAGCGGACGGGTAGACGCCCCCCTGCCCCCCGCATGTGGCGGCCGCCCAGGGGGCCCGGCGCGGGGGCTCAGCCCACGTCGATCATGACCTTCATGCTCGTGCGTTTCTCGCGGTCGGCGAACTCGAAGGCCTCGGGCGTCTGCTCGAAGGCGTAGCGGTGCGTCACGAGCGCGTCGAGGTCCACGGCTCCGCTCTCGACGAGGGCGATGGCCGCCGGGTAGCAGTTCGCGTAGCGGAACACGCCCCGAATGCTGACCTCCCGGCTCGCCGCCGACACGAGGTCGAGGCTGACCTCCGGGTCGGGCGGCAGGCCCACGAGGACGGTCGTTCCACCCGGCCGGGGCGCGGCGAGGCTCAGGCGGGTGGTCGGCAGGCTCCCCGCCGTCTCGAAGGCCACGTCCACCCCGGCGTGTGAAAGGGGGAGGTCGCTCCGCGTGATTTCACGAATGCGGGCGATGGGGTCATCCGTTCGGGCGTTGATCGTGTGCGTCGCGCCCACTTTCCGCGCGAGGTCGAGGCGGAAGTCCTCCAGATCGACGGCGATGAGGGTGGTCGCCCCGGCTGCCTTTGCCGCCTGGAGCGTGGTACATCCGATGGGCCCGGCCCCGAAAACCGCGACGGCCTGCCCCGGCTGCACGTTTCCCTTGCGCGCCGCCCACACCCCGACCGCAAGCGGCTCGATCAACGCGCCCGCGTCGTCGCTCAGCGTGTCGGGGAGCTTGAAGGCGAAGTCGTCCGGCCACAGGACGTGTTCGGTGAGCGCCCCGTGGACGGGCGGCGTCGCCATGAAGGTCATCTCCGGGCAGAGGTTGTACTCGCCGCGCTTGCAGTAGGCGCAGCGGCGGCAGGGGGAGCCGGGCTCCAGGGCCACCCGGTCGCCCGGCCTCACGCGGGTCACCCCCTCGCCCACCGCGTCCACCACGCCCATCACCTCGTGGCCGAGGACGAGGGGAGCCTCCACCACGAACCCTCCGATCTTCCCGTGCGTGTAGTAGTGAATGTCGCTGCCGCACACGCCGATGCGCCGCACCCGCACGCGGACCTCGCGGGGACCGGGAGAGGCCACCTCGCGCGTCTCCCAGCGCAGGTCGCGCAGGCCGTGCAGGACGCTGGTGCGGGAGGAGCGGGGCTGGGAGGAATCAGGGCCGGTCATGGTCGCTCCTTTGTGCCGGGGCCGTTCACCGCGGTGGGGTGGAGGTCAGGACGGAGCCGCTGTTCGCGGGCAGCGGCCTTTCTCGCAGCGCCCGCATCGCCCCGAGGGGCCCCCCCTGCCGCAGCCGTTCGCGGGCCTCCAGGTACGCCCCCCGGAAGCGTTCATCCTCGCCCAGGTCCCCAAAGACTTCCCGGAGACCCAGGAAGGCCCCCGGCTCCTCCGCCTCCCGCCGCACCGCCCCGGCCAGGGCCTCCGCACGCTGGTCGTGCAGGGGGGGCAGGTTCCCCGCCGCGCCGTCCCCGCCCGTGACCGCCTCCAGGTAGAGGCTCCAGGCCGCGACGACGAGGGCGGCGTGTTCGACCTCGCCCCCCCGTTGCAGTTGCTCGCGCACGACGGGCAGCAGGAACTTGGGGATGCGCTCGGAGCTGTCCACGATCAGCCGCGCGAGGGTGTCGCGGATCGCCGCGTTCGAGAAGCGGGCGATCAGCTCGTGGCGGTAGGCCTCCAGGTCGATGCCGGGCACCGGGCGCAGGGTCGGCGTGGCCTCCCGGGTCATGTAGTCGAGCAGGAAGCGGGCGAAGGGCGGGTCCTGGCAGACCTCGTGGACGAGCGTGTACCCGGCGAGCACGCCGAGGTACCCGGCGGCCTGGTGCGAGGCGTTGAGCAGCCGCAGCTTCATCAGCTCGTAGGGCTCCACGTCGGCCACGACCTGCACCCCGACCGTCTCCAGCGCGGGCCGCCCGAGGGTGAAGCTGTCTTCCAGCACCCACTGGGTAAAGGTCTCGGCCACCACCGGCCAGCCGTCCTCGACGCCGTACTCGGCCGTAATAGCCCGGCGGTCCGCGTCGGTCGTCGCGGGCGTGATGCGGTCCACCATCGAGTTCGGAAAGGCGACGGCGTGGTCCATCCACTCGCCCAGCTCGGGGTCCTTCAACCGGGCGAACGAGGTCAGCGCCCGGCGCGTCACGTGGCCGTTGCCCTGGAGGTTGTCGCACGACATCACCGTGAAAGGCGCCAGACCGCGCTCCCGGCGCCGCCGCAGTCCCTCGGTGATGAGGCCGAAGACGGTCCGGGGCGCCCCGTCCGTCCCGAGGTCGTGGGCGATGTCCTCACCCGTGGGGTCGAACTCGCCCGTCGCGGGGCTGACGCTGTAGCCGCCCTCGGTGACGGTCAGGGAGACGATGCGGGTGGCGGGATCGGCCAGCCGCTCCAGCACCGCCTCCGGGTCGTCCGGGGCAAACAGGAACTCGCGGACCGCGCCGATCACCCGGGCCTCCGACGTGCCCTCCGGCGACCGGGTGACGAGGGTGTAGAGCCCGTCCTGAGCGGCGAGCACGTCCCGCATCCGCGCGTCGGAGGGCAGCACGCCCACCCCGCAGATGCCCCAGCCCTCGCCCTGCCCGGCGCCCAGCAGGCGGTCGAGGTACATGGCCTCGTGCGAGCGGTGGAAGGCCCCCACCCCGAAGTGGACGATGCCCGGGGTCAGCGCCCGTGGGTCGTAGGCCGGAACGGCCACCCCCGGACCGAGGGCGTGGAGCGTGGAGAGGGAGAGTTTGACCATAGAGGGTCCTCCTGAAACGAGTTGAGCGTGCCCCGCGGAGGGGACCCGGGCTTACTTCACGGCCCCGAAGCTCAGGCCGCGCACGAGCTGGCGCTGGGCGATCCAGCCGAAGATCAGGACCGGCAGCACGACCAGGGTGGCGGCGGCGCTGAGCTGCGCCCAGAAGAGGCCCTGGCTGGTCTTGAATTCCCCGATGAACACCGAGAGGGGCGCGGCGTCCGAACTGGTCAGGTTCAGCGCGAAAAAGACCTCGTTCCACGCGAAGATCAGCGCCAGCAGCGCGGTCGCGGAGATGCCCGGCATGGAGAGCGGCAGCGCGATCCGGAAGAATTCCTGCCCCACCGAGGCCCCGTCCACCTTCGCCGCCTCGTAGATGGCGAAGGGAATCTCGGACATGTACGAATGCATCATCCACACGACCAGCGGCAGATTCATCGTCGTATACATCAGGATCAGGCCGAGGCGCGTGTCGAGCAGCCCCAGGTTGCGGAAGAGCAGGAAGATGGGCACGATCACGCCCACGGCGGGCATGAATTTGGTCGAGAGCATCCAGGTCAGGACCCCCTGCGCCCGGCGGGTGGGATACACGGCGAGCGCGAAGGCGGCGGGCAGCCCCAGGAGGAAGGCGAGCAGGGTGGAGCCCACCGCCGCGACCAGCGAGTTCGTCAGCGCGGGCAGGTAGGTCGGCAGCGCCCGCTGGAAGTTGTCGAAAATCGGCGTGAAGAAGAAGACCGGCGGTGTGGCAAAGGCCTGCGCCTCGGTCTTGAAGGCGTTCAGGATCATCCACACGAGCGGGAAGAGGAACGCCAGCACGATCAGGTAGGTGACGGCGGTGAGCACAAGATTGCGCGCCCGGTGGCGGTCACTGACGGTGCGGCCTGCCCGCGAGGTGGGAACCGTGGTCATGTCAGCCTCCCCGGTTGGTGGCGGCCGTGCGGCTGATCAGCCGCAGCAGGTACACCGCCAGGATATTCGTCAGGATCACGGTGAGCACGCCCGCCGCGCTCGCCAGGCCGATGTTGTACTCGGCGAAGGCCTTCTGGTAGATGAAGTACGGCAGGTTCGTCGTGGCGACGCCCGGCCCACCCGAGGTCGAGCCGTAGATCTCGCCGTACACCTGAAGCAGGGCGACGGTCTCCATCAAGACGACCACCTGGATCGCCTGCGTCCAGTGGGGCAAGACGATGTGCTGGAACTCCTGCCAGGGCGAGGCGCCGTCGAGCCGCGCGGCCTCGATCTGGTCGTCGGGCAGGCTTTGCAGGCCGGTGAGCAGGATCAGCGCCGCGAAGGGGGTCCACTCCCAGGTGATCATCACGATGACCGAGAACATGGGAAACTGCCCCAGCCAGTCCACGGGCGCCAGGCCCAGGCTCTGCGCCACCCAGGCGAAGAAGCCCGAGGTGGGGCTCAGCAGCATGTTCTTCCAGATCACGGCCGTCACGAGGGGCATCACCAGAAACGACGAGATCAGCAGGGTGCGCAGGACCGTCCGCCCCAGGAACTCCCGGTTGAGCAGCAGCGCGAGCGCGGCGCCGATGATCAGCGTCAGGATCAGGGTGCCGCCCGCCAGCACGACCGTGTTGAGCAGGATGCGGAGGTTCTGCGGATCGGTGAGCAGCGTCTGGTAGTTCGCCAGCCCGATGAAGGGGCGACTGCTGGGGTCCACGAGGTTGTAGCGGAAAAACGAGTAGTACACCGTCATGAAAAACGGCACCTGCGTCGTCAGGATCAGGTACAGCATCGCGGGCCAGATCAGGGCGGCGGGCGTGAGTTTCAAACCGCGTTTGGGAGCGGGCGGCACCCGCGTCGCCGTGGTCGGCAGGGACTGAACCGTGGTCATGGGGTCTCACCTGTGGGGGTGGGGCGAAAGGCACCCAGCCGTCAGCGGTCAGCAGGAAGAGCCAGGCTGAGGGCTGACGGCTGACCGCTGAGAGCTCAAAAGGCTTACTTCTGGAAGCCGCCTTCCTTGGCGACCCGGTTGGCGGCGTCCTGCCCCTGCTTGAGGGCCTGGTCGATGGAGGTCTGGCCGCTCAGGGCCCCCGCCATGTACTGCCCGACCTGGGTGCCGAGGGCCTGGAACTGCGGGATCGACACGTACTGGATGCCGGTGTAGGGCACCGGGTCCTTGGTGGGCTTGGTCACGTCGGCGCGGTTGATGGAGCTCAGCACGAGGTTGCTGAAGGCACCCGCCGCCTTCTTGTAATTCGCGTTGGTGTACGTGCTCGTGCGGGTGCCGGGGGGCACGGCGGCCCAGGTGCCCTTCGTCCTGGCGACGAGGTTGATGTACTCGGGGCTGGTCGCCCAGGTCAGGAACCGGAAGGCGGCGTCCTCATTTTTCGTGCTCTTGGGGATCGCCAGGTTCCACGACCAGAACCAGTTGCTGCCGCGCGGGGTGCCGGGGCCGACGGGCGCATTGGCAAAGCCGACCGACTTCACGATCTTGGAGGACGAGGGGTCGGAGAGGAAGCCCGCCGCCACCGTCGCGTCCACCCACATGCCGCACTTGCCCTGGCTCATCAGGGTCAGGTTCTCGGTAAAGCCGTTGCCCGTGGCACCGGGGGGGCCGTACTTCTTGAGGGTGTCCACGTAGAAGGTCAGCGCGTTCTTCCAGGCCGGGGTGTTGAGCTGCGCCTGCCAGTTCTGGTCGTACCAGCGCCCGCCGAAGGTGTTGACCATCGTGGTGATAAAGGCCATGTTCTCGCCCCAGCCCGGCAGGCCGCGCAAGCAGATGCCGTACACGCCCCCCGCGGGATTGTGAATCTTGCTGGCAAAGCCCTGAACCTGCTGCCAGGTGGGGTTTTGCGGCATGGTGAGCCCGGCTTTCTTGAACAGGTCCTTGTTGTAAAAGGTCATGCTGCTCTCGGCGTAAAAGGGCACGGCGTAGAGCTGCCCGTTGACGGTGAGCGCATTCCGGACGCTGGGCAGGATGTCGTTGAGCTTGTAGGAGGAGGCGATGCTCGCGTTCTTCTGGAAGAGGGGCGTCAGGGGGTCGAGCCAGCCGTTCTTGGCCCAGATCGGCACCTCGTACACGCCCACGGTGGCGATGTCGAAGGAGCCCGCGTTGCTCGCCACGTCGAGGGTGACCTTCTGACGCAGCTCGTTTTCCGGCAGGACCACCCATTTGACGTTGATGTCGGGGTACTTCTTGTTGAACTCCGGGGTGAGCCGCTGCATCGTCACCATGTCGGGGTTGTTCACCGTGGCGATGGTGATGGTGGTCGCGGCCTGCGCAGTCGCCCACACGGAAGAGACACAGAGGGCGAGGCTGAGCGGAGCAAATCTTTTCATGGCAAAACCTCCTGGGACCGCGCGGGGCGGCCTGGCATGGGGGCGGGCGACCTGGGGTGAGCAGGAACCTCGCGGACGTGGGGCGGGGCCTCTTTCCCCGAACCTCCCCTGCAAATGGTCTCGTGTCCATGATTGAAACACACTCCCTCTGCCGCGTCTAGTACCGCGACCTTGGACCGAGTGCAGTGATGGACACGGGGCCATTTTTGGGCGGGGGGTTCTGGGCCTACAATGGCCTCGTGTCCACGATTCAGGATGTCGCCCGGCTGGCGGGCGTCTCCCCCACGACGGCCAAACGCGCGCTGCGTGAGCCCGGGAAGCTGACGCCCGAGACGCTCGCGCGGGTGCGGACGGCCATCGATGAACTGCACTACGAGCCGGATGTGCGGGCCGGGAGCCTGCGGGGGGGGCAGAGCCGGACGGTGGGGCTGGTGGTGGGGAGCATCGTCGAGCCCTTTTTCGCGCAGTTCGCGCGCACGGCGGGGCGCACGCTCCAGGCGGCGGGGTACACGTTGATCATCAGCGAGAACGAGTACTCCGCCCGGCTGGAATTGCCCGAGCTCCAGCGGCTCTACGGGCAGCGGGTGGCGGCGATGCTGGTGCGGCCGGGGTACGGTCCGGAGAGCCGCGAGTACCTGGGGCGGTTGCGGGACCGGGGCGTCTTCCTCTTCGAGTACGACTACACGCCGCCGGGCTCGCCCTTTCCAAGCCTGACCCTCGACAACGCGGCCTGTATGCGCGGGGCCGTGGGCTACCTGCACGGGCTGGGGCACACCCGCATCGCGGCGCTGGGCACCCACGACCCCCTCGTCTTCCCCGAGGAACGGTCGCGCACCTTTCCGGAAGCGATGCGGGGGCGCGGCCTGAGTGTCCCCGCGGCCTACGAGCGCGTCGCCCTGCCGAGCGAGGACACCGCCTACGCCTTCACCCACGACCTGCTGGGCCTGCCCGAGCCGCCCACCGCGTTGATCGCGATCACGGGCACGCAGGCCATCGGCGCCTTCCGGGCGATCCGGGAGCGCGGGCTCACCCTGCCCCATGACCTCTCGCTGCTGACCTTCGACAACTATCCCTGGACGGCGCTCGTGGACCCGCCCGTCACGGTGATCGAGCAGCCGGTGGAGGCGATGGCCGAGGCGGCGGCGCGGGCCGTGACCCAGGCGCTGGAGGGCGGCGTGATGGCCCAGGGCCACCGGATGATGCCCGGGCGGCTCATCGTGCGCCGGAGCTGCGCCGCGCCGCCCCCCCGCCCGGCGCGGCGCTGACCTCGCCCCTGTCCGGCGGCCACCCGCCCGCTTACACTGGGAGCGTCCCCTTTTCCAGAGCACTCCGCCTGCCCTGAACCCCGTCCCCACCCCGCGCGAGGACCGCATGAACGACCGGGCCGCGAAGAACTTGGCGGGGCGCACGCTCACCCGGGTCCTGCGCGGCCTGGGCGCCCTGCCCCTGCTCGCCTACCCTCTGGTGCTCCCGGCGAGCCTGATGACCCTGGGCACCCCCGACCCCAACTCGCCGCCCGCCGTCCTCTCCGTGGTGAAACAGGCCTTCTGCTGGGGCTCGCTCGCCTATCCGCTGGTGTATCTCGGCAGCCTCTTCCTCGCCGGGCGGGGCGGGGCGCGCGGCAACGTGGCCTGGAGCGCGTTGCCCCTCGCGTACATGCTCGCCCTGGGCGGCCTCTTCCAGGTGTGGGGGATGCTGGACCGGGTGCGCTGAGACGGGGCTGGACTCGGCGCGGCCAGCCGGATGCGGTTGCGTTCGGCCTCCCACCCTTTCGTGGACGCGCCCGGCCCGCCGCCGATCCCGGCGCCTGGAATCCCACACCCTTCCCCGACCACCGGAGGTCAAGCCTTGTCGACGAACCTGCGCCCGCCCTCGCCCACCGCGCTCACGCGGGTCGTCGGGCTCGTTCTGACGCTCGCGCTCGTCACCGTGCCTGCGGCCCGTGGGGGGGACCAGCCCTCCGCGCCCCCCGGCACGGCCCCCGCCCTGAGAGCGCAGGTCGAGGCGCAGCCCTACCGCATCGGCGACTGGGCGGGCTTTCGTCCCCTCGGCCTCACCGACCTGGACATCCTGAGGCTGGGCGACGGCCCGGACGCCGACGACCTCGTCCTTTCACAGCCGGGGCTGGTCATCGCCGTGTCGTCCAGCCCCTCGCCCGCCGTGGGCGCCCGGGACGCGTTCGCCCGCCGCGCGCTGGCGTTCGTCGCCCTGGTCACGGACGTGGAGGCCGAGAGCGCCGGGACCGTCCGCCGGGGCGGGGCCGAGTGGCACGAGACGGTCGCGCGGGGCCGCAGCCTCTCCGGCCGGGAGGTGGTCGTGTTCCAGTCGATCCGCTTCGGGTCGCCCGGCACGCCGTACCTGCGGGTGGTCGGCACCGCCCCGGCGGAGCTGAGGAACGACGTGCTGGCGCGCTTTCGCCGGGTGGCCCGCAGCCTCACGCCGAGGTGAGGCGGGGAGAGGGTCCAGACAGACGGGGAGGCCCGCTCACGTGGCCGGGCCCCCTCCTTCGGTCGGACGCGCCGCCTACCTCGTCCGGCCCCGCGCCCACAGCCACAGCCCCCCGAACACGAGGGCGGCGAGGCCCGCCCCCAGCGCGACGAGGTTGCGCACCAGCTCCACGGTCTTGACCTGGAGGGGGTAGAGCCCGCGCTCGCGCAGGTACGTCTCGTTGACGAGGCGGGCGCCGCCCTCGCCCTCGCCGGGGAGGAAGGCCGCCGGGTCGCGGATGATCATAGGCTGCGGCGAACCGATAGGGACGCCCGGGCTATCGGCTTCCCCGAAGAGGGCCCCGGCGCTGCTCGGCTGGATCAGTTGCACGAGCGCCGCGTCCCGGGTGAGAAGGGCGCCCACGGCGAAACTCAGGAGCAGCGTGACGAGCGCGAGCAGGGCGAGGAGCCCCGCCACGCGGCGCAGCAAGGGCAGGCGCGAGGAGCGAACGAGACGCATGGGCCCCCTATCCGTCGCTGGCGACGAAGCGCACCGCGAGGGTGAGGTCGTTGCTCACGCGGCCCGCGTCGATCTGGCCGTGCTTGACCCCGAAGTCGCTGAGTTTGACCTTGAAGGTGGTGCTCACCGCGAGGACGTTGCCCTTCAGGCCCGCCCCCCGGGTGGTGTCGCTGGCGGGGGTGTAACGCACGGTCGCCTCGGTCGTCAGGGGCCGGGTGACCCCGTTCAGGGTGAGGGTGCCCGCGACGCGGTACCGGTCGCCGCCGAGGGAGGTCACCCGCGTCGCCGTGAACTTCACGTCGGGTGCTTTGTCGAAGTTGAGCCACCCCGCCCCGCGCATGTGCCCGTTGCGCGCGGCGATGCCGGTGTCGATGCTCGCCCCGTCGATGATGACCGTGCCGCCGCCCGCCTTCGCCTGGGGGTCGAAGGTCAGCGTGCCCCGCACCTTGCTCGTGCGGCCCGTGAAGTTCTCGACCGCCGTCTCGCTCTCGACGGTCACGACGTTGACGTTTCCGGCGGTCGCCACCTCGAACTTGACGGGCGCGGCGGCGGCCAGGGGCAGGGACAGGGCGGCGAGGGCGAGGAGGCGCTGGGGAGTTGCGGTCATGGTGGACTCCTGGGAACGAGGGGGCGGTTCAGACGGTGGGGGCGGGCCGGGTGCCGAAGGGGTCGTCCAGCTCCAGGGTGCCGACCCGTTGCGAAGGTTGTGTGAAGGGGACGCCGCCGCTCGGCTCCGCCCCCCGGCGCCTCCGCGTCCGGAAGGTGGACCCCGGCGCGCTCCAGCCGGGCGTCCGGGCCGGGGTGAGGCTGGAGTCGGGGAGCGGGAGAGGTGTGGGGCATGGAACCCTCGGGAAGACGGGGCGAAGGCGCGGCCACTCCCCGTCAACGTACAGGTCGGGTCTCCGGGCCGGAATGGCGGAAGCGGACGGGGGCATGTCATTTCTTCCAGGCGTCTCTGAAGTCCTGGGGCGATACGCCGACCGCCGCCTTGAAGGCCCGGCTGAAGGAGAAGGGGTCGGCGAAGCCCACCTCGGCGGTGACCTCCTTCACGCTGAGGTCGGTGAAGCTCAGGAGCCTGCGGGCTTCCAGAATCACCCGGTCCTGAATCAGGCCCTTGGCGCTCTTGCCCAGGCCCGCGTTCGTGGCGCGCGAGAGGTGCTTGGCGGAGACGTGCAGCCGCTCGGCGTAGTGGGCCACGTCGTGGTGCCGGACGAAGTCACGCTCCAGCAGGTCGAGGAAGCGCCCGACGAGGCCGACCTCCGCGTTCTCGCCGACCCCCAGCCCGGCGAAGACCGACCGGCGCACGAGGACGAGCAGCGCCTCCATCAGGGGCCGCAGCAGGGTCAGGTCCCCGGTCTCCCGCGCCCGCGCGTACTCCCGCTCGGCGAGGTCGAGCAGCCCCTCGGCGGCACGCTGCACCTCGGGGGGAACGGGGAAGGTCCGGTCCCCCGGCGAGTAGTTGAAAAGCAGCCGGTTCGTCCGCCCGGTGGGGGTGCCGCCCAGCAGGTCCTCGGTGAAGGACACGGCGTACCCGTTGAGCTCCCGCATCTCCCGGAAGGCGTGGACCTGCCCCCGCGCGATCAGGGACACGCAGGGCCCGCGCAGCTCGCCCTCCCGCCCGTCGATGGTGTGCGTCCCCGCGCCCGAATGGATCCAGATCACTTCCTGGAAGTCGTGGCGGTGGGGCCGGAAGGTCTCCCCGGGGCCCGTCGTCCGGTTGAGGATCGGCATGATCACGACGGGCGGCCTGCCGTACCCCGCCAGGGGCACGTAGCGGATGCTCGCCGGGGACGACATACAGCCCCAAGGTGCCACAGCAAGCGATTAGGCGGCTGAGTCTTCCCGGCCGTGGTCCCGCTTCCCCCTAGGAGCGCCCCGCCCGCGCCTGAAGCAGCCCCAGCACCCGCCCGTACGACCCCGGAAAGAGCCGCGCGAGAAGGTCGAGCACGGCGGCGTCCGAGCCCACGAGCACGCGCGGCTCGCGGTGCTCCACCCCCGCCAGGATGACCCTCGCCGCGCGGGCCGGGTCCATCCGCAGCAGGCGCTCGAATTCACGCTGTCCGGCCTGCGTCTCGGCGGCGCCGACCCCGGCCCCCACGCGGGCGTTGCGGGCGATGTTCGTCCTGATGCCGCCCGGGTGGACGGTCGTCACGCCCACCCCGCGCGGGCGCAGTTCGTGCCGCAGCACCTCGGAAAAGCCGCGCACCGCGTACTTGCTTGACGAGTACGCGCTCTGCCCCGCCGGGCCGATGAGGCCGAAGAGGCTGGAGACGTTGACCACGTGCGAGTCGGGCGTAGCGATCAGGGCGGGCAGGAACGCCTTCGTGGTCGCCACGACCGCCCGGAAGTTGATCGTCATGACCCACTCGAACTCGTCGAGGGTCAGTTGCTCGAAGGAGCCGCCGAGCGCCACGCCCGCGTTGTTGATCAGGAGGGTGAGGCCCCCGTGTTCCCGCAGCACGTCGTCCGCGAGGGCGGGGATGTCCCCGGTATGGCTCAGGTCGAAGGGATGGGCGGTGATCTTGAGGTTCGGACGTTCCGTGCGAAGCCGGGCCACGAGGGTCCGCAGCCCCTCCCCGTCGCGGTCGATCAGGGCGAGGTGGCTGCCGCGGGCGGCGAGGTCCTGCGCGAGCGCCCGCCCGATCCCGCTCGCCGCGCCCGTGAGGACCGCCGTGCCGCCCGCGTAGTCGTAGGGCCGCACGCTCAGGCGCTCCGGGCCACGGGGGCGGAGAGGGGCGGCAGGGGGCGGGGGCTGAGCCACGCGCGGTAGAGCGAGGGGTCGAAACGCCGCAGCGCCTGCCGGAAGCGCGCCGCCCGCTCGGGCCACAGGGAGGAATTGCGCCCCGTGGCGTCGATGTACCAGCTCGTGCAGCCGCCCACGTTCCACACGGAGCCCCGCAGCTTGCCCTGCAACCCCTCGCTGTACTCGGCCTGCGCCTCGGGCCGGGGCTCGATGGCGAGGAGGTGTTCGCGCCCCAGGTGCTCCAGCGCCGCCACGATGTAGTCGATCTGCGCCTCCATCATGTAGACCATGCTGTTGTGGCCCAGCCCGGTGTTCGGCCCGATGATCAGGAACAGGTTGGGAAAGCCTGCCACCGCCGTTCCGTGCAGCGCCTCCATGTGGGGGTCCCAGACCTCGGCGAGCGACTTGCCGCCCCGCCCGGAGATGCGCCGGGCGATGGAGGGCTGCGTCGCCTCGAAGCCCGTGCCGCCGACCAGCACGTCGAACTCGCGCTCCTGGCCGTCTGCCGTGACAATCTTGGACCCCTTGACCTCCGTGACCGCCTCCGTCACGAGTTCGACGTTGGGTTTCGTCATCGCCGGGTAGTAGTCGTCGGACACGAGGATGCGCTTGCAGCCCAGGCGGTAGTTCGGGGTGAGTTTGGCCCGCAGGGCAGGATCGGGGACCTGCGCCTCCAGATGCTTGTGGGCGGCGTCCTCCGCGATCTTCCTCACCCGCTCGTTCGTGAAGGTCAGGAACCGGGCCTCGGCGACCCCGAAAATCCACTGCCGGGAGAGACGCTGGAGGCCGGGGTAACGGCGGAAGAGGTCGCGGCGGCGCTCGCTCGTCTCCGTATCCATGCGGGGCATCACCCAGGGGGCGGAACGTTGGAAGACGGTCAGGTGCCCCACCACCTTCTGAAGCTCGGGGATGAACTGGATGGCCGACGCACCCGTGCCGATCACGGCGACCCGTTTGCCGCCGAGGTCCACGGAATGATCCCACTGGGCGGAGTGGAAGCGCGGGCCCGCAAAAGACTCCAGCCCCGGGATGACCGGCCACTTCGGCTCGACGAGGGGGCCGTGCCCGGAGATCAGGACGCGGGCGGTGTACTCGCCGCCGCTCGTCTTGATGCGCCACAGCCCCTCGCCGTCGTCCCATTCGGCGCGCTCCAGTTCGTGCCCGAAACGGATATGGGGCCGCACGCCGAAGTCGTCCGCGACCCGGCGCAGGTAGCCCAGGATTTCGGGCTGGCGGGCGTAACGGTGGCCCCAGTCGGGGTTGGGGGCGAAGGAGAAGGAGTAGAGGTCGCTTTTCACGTCGCAGGCGCAGCCGGGGTATGTGTTGTCGCGCCAGGTGCCGCCGACCTCCGCCGCCCGCTCGAAGATCACGTAGTCCCCGATGCCCCGGCGCTGAAGGTGGACGGCCATGCCCAGGCCCGCGAAGCCGCTGCCGACGATGGCGACCTGATGGTGGGTGGCGGTGGTGCTCGTCACGCTGGAACCTCCTGCAAGAAGTCGAGAACGAGGCGGTTGAAGGTCTCCGCCCGCTCCAGTTGGGGGACGTGTCCGGTAGCCTGAAAGAGGTGGGTGCGCGCGTGGGGGTGGTATCTCCGCGCCGCCTCCAGCAGCCGGGCGGGCAGGATCACGTCGCGGTCCCCCCAGATGATGAGCGTCGGCACCCCCTGCCGGGCGAGGCGTTCCTGCAACTCCTCGCGCCACGCGGCCTTCACCCCACGCCAGTCGCCGAGGTCGCGCAGCACCCGCAGAAACGCGCGGGCGGCGTGCGGCTGGCGGGAGAGGTCGAGGGCCTGCGCCACGCGCTCCTCGGTGGCAAAGGTTCGGTCGTGGAAGAGCGAGCGGACGGTCTGCCGGGCGTTGCGGGCGGTGGGCTGGAGGAGCAGCTCACCCAGCCGCGGCACGGAAAGCGCGCGCAGGACGGCGGCGACCTCGGGGCCGAAGCCCGCGCTGTTCACCAGCACCAGGGCCCGCGTGCGCTCGGGGTAGGCCACGGCGAAGCGTTGCGCCACCGCCCCGCCGAGCGAGTTGCCCATCAGGACCACGGGCCGCGTCTCCCCCACCGCGTCCAGGAAGTGCACGGCGAAGCGGGCCAGTCCGCCCAGCGTGTAGGGCACGTCCGGCTTGTCGGTGTACCCGAAGCCGATCAGGTCGAGGGCGTAGACGCGGTGGCGGGCGGCCAGCGGCGCCACGTTCGCCGACCAGTCCTCCAGGCTGCGCCCGATGCCGTGCAGCAGCAGCAGGGGCGGGCCGTCGCCCTGAACGGCGAAGCGGGTGCGGACGCCGCCGACCTCCGTGAAGGTGGGGGCGGGGTGGGTAGCGGGCGCTGGGACGGTCGCGGTCATGACAGCCTCCACGGGGGAGAGGACACTCGGGCTGGGAAGTCTCCCCAGTATGTGAGCCTTTGCTCGTGTTCTCAACTCGCGTTTGGCAGAGGCATGGGGGCGCGGGAAGGTCCTCCGTGACGGCCTCGCCAGGGGATCACCCCGGTGCCTTTCCCCGCGGGCTCGCGTTCTCCCCTATCCTGGCAGGATGACTCCCCGCCCCCCGGTGCGGCGTGCCCCGCAGCAGGAGCGCAGCCGCCAGATGGTCGCCCGGCTCCTCGGCGCCGCCGCCCGACTCTTCGCCGAGCGGGGGTACGAGGGGACGACGACGAACCACATCGCCGAAGGAGCGGGGGTGTCGGTGGGGTCGCTCTACCAGTTCTTCCCGGACAAGGGGGCCCTCCTCGCCTCGCTCCAGGCGACGTGGACCCAGCGGCTGCGGCTGGCCCTCGACGCGGTGCTGCGGGACGCGGCGGACCAACCGCTGGAGGACGTGATCGACCACGTGCTGCACGTCCATGCGCGGCTGAACGCCGACCCGCCGGGGCTGCTGGGGCTGCTGCTGGTGACGCCCTCGGCCACGTCGGGGCAGGAGCAGGAGACGGTGCGGGCGGAGGTGCAGGGACGGCTGGAGGGCCTTCTGGAGGTGCGCGCCCCGGGCCTCAGCCCCCAGAGGCGCTCGGCGGTGGCCCGCATGAGCATCCATATCACCAATGGCCTCTACGCGCTCGGGGGCCCCAACGGGGGGGCCGACCCCGCCGTGCGCGAGGAGGTCCGCGCCGCCCTCCTCGCCTACCTGCGGCCCGTGGTGCGGGGGGTGGGGGAAGGCGCGCCCGGGGACTGACGGCGCCCGCCCGTGACCACCGTGGCGACGCCCGCCGCCGCGATGATCCCCATGCCGAGCAGGGTCAGCGCGTCGGGCACGTGGTGGAAGACCAGCCAGCCCAGCAACCCCGCCCACAGCAGTTGCAGGTACGTGACCGGAGAGATCAGCGAGGCGGGCGCGTACCGAAACCCCAGGGTCAGGAAGAAATGCCCCAGCCCCGCCGTCAGCCCGAGGGCGAGAAAGAGCCCGGCGTACGTCGGCGTCAGCGGCGCGCCTCCCCGGAAGAAGGGCACGAGCCCCCCGAAGATGACCGTCCCCACGAGCGCCGAGTTGAAGAGCAGGGTGAGGGGCCGCTCGGCGCTCAGGGTGCGCGACAGGAGCTGGTAACCCGTGTTCGCCACGGCACCGAGCAGCGCGAAGCCCACGCCGAGCGCGTCGAGGTTGCCGCCGGGCCGCGCGATCAGCAAGACCCCCGCGAAGCCCAGCACGGCGAGGACGGCCCGCGTGGGCGTGAGGCGTTCGCCGAGGAGCGGCCCGGCAAGGAGCACCACGAGCAGCGGCGAGATGAACACGATGGCCGAGGCCTCCGCCACCGGGAGACTTCGCAGCGCCAGCCCCACGAACAGGGTCGTCGCCACCAGGCACAGCGAGCGCAGGGCGACGGGGGCGGGGCGGACGGGCGAGGCGATCTCCCGTCCCATCCTGGGCGCGAGCAGGGCCGTCATCAGGACGAGCTGCACCGCGTAGCGCACCCAGGCGACGAGCGGGACGGGATAGTGCGTGGTCAGGTATTTGGTCGTGGTGTCGAGGCAGGCGAAGAGCAGCAGGGCGACGGCATAGAGGGCGACGCCGCGCAGGGGACTCTTGCCCGCCGCCGGGGTGCCGGTCACCGCACTCAACGGCGCAGGCCCCGCCCGTTCGGGCCAGGAAGCTTCGAGTCGGGGCGGGCAGGAACCGTCTGCATGGCAAAGACCTCGCGGAAGGAAGGCAGGTCGGAAGGCGGGCCCCCGAACCCGCCCACGCTACCAGCGGGGAGGCGGGAGGCCAACCGGGTGTTCGACCCTGACGAACACCCGCCTTTCGCCTCGCGGGTGAAGTCTCTATCGTAAGCCGAACCTGTTTTCCCCATCCCGCCCCGGCGTGGCGCACGCCGCCCCCGGTGGCCCCCTCTTCCGGGCCGCCGGTCAAAGGAAGCTGCCTTGTCTATCTCCAGCACACCCCCACTTCCGGCCCCCCGTTTCGTCACAGTGGGGGGCGTGACCCTCCACGTTCGGCGCGAGGGCGCCGGGGCAGGCCTGCCCGTCGTCTTCCTCAACTCGCTCGGCAGCGACCTGCGCATCTGGGACGACGTGGTGCCCGCCGTGGCCGGGCGGCACCCCGTCCTGCGCTATGACAAACGCGGCCACGGTCTCTCCGACGTGCCCGCCGGGCCGTCCTCCATCGCGGACCACGGCGGCGACCTCCTGGGCCTGCTGGACGCGCTGGGCATCGAGCGGGCCGTGCTCGTCGGCGTGTCGGTCGGCGGGATGATCGCGCTGGACCTCGCCTCGCGGGCCCCGGAGCGGGTCGCGGGCCTGCTGCTGTGCGACACGGGAGCGCGGATCGGGACCGCCCAGACGTGGGAGGCGAGGATCGCGGGTGTGCGGCAGGAGGGGCTGGAGGCCATCGCGGACGGCATCCTCTCGCGCTGGTTCACGCCGGGGTTCTTCGAGGCGAGACCGGATGACGTGCGCGGCTGGCGCAACATGCTCACCCGCACCCCGCCCGAAGGTTACGTCGCCACCTGCGAGGCCATCCGCGACGCGGACCTGCGCGCCACCGCCCGCACCGTCCGCGTGCCCGTCGCCGTGCTGTGCGGGGACGCCGACCTCTCCACCCCGCCCGAGGTGGGGCGGGAACTCGCCACGCTGCTGGGGGCGCCCTTCCACCTCATCGAAGGGTGCGGGCACCTGCCCTGTCTGGAGCGCCCGGCGGAGGTGGCGCGGCACCTGCTGGCCTTCCTCGATGGTCTGCCCGCCTCTTCCGACGACCGATACGAGCGGGGGATGCGGGTGCGGCGCTCGGTCCTGGGAGACGCGCACGTGGACCGGGCCACGGCGGGCATCACCGACCTCGACCGGGAGTTCCAGACCTTTATCACCGAGTACGCCTGGGGCGGGCCGTGGTCGCGGGGGCACTTCGACACGCGCACCCGGCACCTGATCACCCTGGCGGTGCTCGCCGCCCTGCCGCGCGAACACGAACTCGCCATGCACCTGCGGGCGACCGCGCACACGGGCGTGGACGAGGCGGACCTGCGCGAACTCTTCCTCCACGTCGCCGTCTACGCGGGAGTGCCCGTCGCCAACCGCGCCCTACAGCTCGCCAAACAGGCCCTTGCAGAGAGGAGCGACCCATGACGACCGAGAAGACCCGCCCGCGCCTGCGCACCCTCGACCCGACCGTCCATCCGGCCTACCTCCACGAGGCCTACACCAGCAGCGTGAGGCGGGCGCCCCACGAGCTGCTGATCCCGCTGCCGCACACCCTGGCGGACGACACCGGGCCCGTGTTCGGCGAAGGCCGCATCCGCCCGGACGACCACGACACCACCCGCAACGGGCGGGTGAACGGCGAGCCGCTGGGCGAGCGCATCATCGTGCGGGGGCGGCTGCTCGACTCCTCGGGGCGCCCGGTGCGCGGGGCGCTCATCGAGACGTGGCAGGCGAACGCGGCGGGGCGCTATGTCCACACCCGCGACCAGCACGCCGCGCCCCTCGACCCCAACTTCACCGGAACGGCGCGGATGCTGACCGACGAGCACGGGGAATACGAACTCATCTCCATCAAGCCCGGCTCGTATCCCTGGCGCAACCACCACAACGCCTGGCGCCCGGCGCACATCCACTTCAGCGTGTTCGGCCAGAACTTCACCCAGCGCCTCGTCACGCAGATGTATTTTCCCGGCGATCCCCTCCTTGCCTACGACCCGATCTACGGCGGCATCCCCGACGAGAAGGGGCGCAGGCGGCTGATCTCGCGCTTCGACCTGGAGCTCACGCAGCCCGAGTGGGCGCTGGGCTACCGCTTCGACCTCGTGCTGGGGGGCGACGCGCAGACGCCCTGGGAGGAGGCGCACGGATGACGCTCAGCCCCGAGACCTCCAACATTTCCGCTGAAGACTTCGGGCCCTCGCCCAGCCAGACGGTCGGGCCGTACTTCCACCAGGGGCTCGTCTTCGGCCAGGGCCTCGTCCACGGGGAGGAGAACGTGATGGTCTCCCCCACCAGCCCGGCGGCGGGTGAGCGCGTCACCCTGCGCGGGCGGGTGCTCGACGGGGACGGCGAGCCCGTGCCGGACGCCCTCGTGGAGGTGTGGCAGGCCGACGCGCATGGGCGCTACCCTCATCCCGCCGACCCCGAGCACGCGCAGGCCGACCCGCACTTCCGGGGCTTCGGGCGCTCGGACACGCAGCACCCCGGGCACACCTTCGTCTTCCACACGGTCAAGCCGGGGGCCGTCGTTCGGCCCGGCCAGCCCACCCTCGCCCCGCACTTGCAGCTCTGGGTGGGGATGCGGGGTCTGCTGACGCACACGGTCACGCGCGTCTTCTTCGAGGGCGAGGACAACTCGGCGGACCCGGTGTTCGCCAGCCTGCCGGAGGGGAGACGGCACACCCTCGTCGCGCGGCGGGAGGAGACGCCGGGCGGGACGGTGTACCACTTCGACCTCCGGATGCAGGGTGAGGGGGAGACGGTGTTTTTCGATGTTTGAGCGGGAGGGGATGGTGAATTGTGCGTCGGTGTCGGCAGGTCGCCGTGGGCGGTACCCCTCACCCCGGCCCTCTCCCGCAAGGGGAGAGGGAGAAAAGATATGGCCGTGTGCGTCTGTGACTTCTTATTGAGAGGCTTGTCGTGAGCTTCACCCCCCTCGACTCTGCCCTCCTCGGTCCCCTGTTCTCCTGCCCGCCCGTCGCGGAATTGTTCTCGGACACGCGCCAGCTCGCGTACATGGTCGAGGTGGAGGCGGCGCTGGCGGCGGCCCAGGGACGGCTCGGCGTCATTCCGGGTGAGGCGGCGGAGGCGATCATGCGGGCGGCGGGGACGTTCCAGCCTGATCTCGGCAAGTTGCAGGAGGGGGTGGCGCGCGACGGCTTCCCCATCATCGCCCTGCTCGCCGGGCTGCGGGCCGCTCTCCCTCCTGAAACCGCCGAGTTCGTCCACTGGGGCGCGACGACGCAGGACATCCTGGACACGGCGCTCGTCCTCACGCTGCGGGACGCGCTGGAGGCGATGGAGGGGTCGCTGCGGCTCCTGATCGGGCGGCTGTCTCACCGGGCCGACGAGCACCGCCATACCCTGATGGCTGGACGCACCCACTCCCAGCGGGCCCTCCCGATCACCTTCGGGCTGAAGGTGGCGGGGTGGCTCGCGCCGCTGATTCGTCACCTTCAACGCCTCCAGGAACTCCGGCCCCGCCTCCTCGTCGTCCAGTTCGGCGGGGCGGCGGGGACGCTGGCGGCGCTGGGGGGAGACGGGCTGCGGGTGCGGGCGGAACTCGCGCGGGAGTTGCGGCTGGGTGAGCCTCCTCTCCCCTGGCACACCGGGCGCGACAACCTTGCCGAGCTCGCGGGGTGGCTCTCGGGCGTCACGGGCAGCCTGGGCAAGATGGGGCAGGACATCCTCCTCCTCGCCCAGTCGGAGGTCGCCGAGGTCCGCGAGTCGGGCGACCCCTCCAGGGGCGGGTCGAGCACGATGCCGCAGAAGAGCAACCCCATCGGGAGTGAACTCCTCGTCGCCGCCGCCCGCATGAACGCGACGCTGCTCTCCGGGGTCCACCAGGCGCTGATTCAGGAGCACGAGCGGGGCACGCACGGCTGGCAACTCGAATGGCTGACCCTGCCGCAGATGGTGGGGTTGACAGCGGCCAGTCTGGAACGGGCGGCGGGGCTGGCGGCTGAGCTGGCCGTGGATGCGGCGCGGATGGAGGAGAATGTCCGTCAGTCCGGCGGGCTGATGATGGCGGAGGCGATCACCTTCGCCCTCGCCGGACCCCTCGGACGGCAGAAGGCGAAGGCGCTCGTGAAGGAGGCCGTGCCCGTCGCCGTCCGGGAAGGCCGCCCCCTCGTGGACGTGCTGCGCGGGCGGGTGGACGCCCCCGTGGACTGGGCCGCCCTCACCGAGCGGCATTACCTGGGGACGACGAACGACATGATCGACGCGGTGCTGAGGAGCGCCGCCGAATCCACCGGGAGAATTCTGTGACTCAAGCCATTCCAGCCCAAGACCTGCAAGACCGTGACGTGGTGATCGTCTCCGCCGTGCGGACGCCCGTGGGTGCCATTCGCGGTGCCCTCTCCACCGTCCGCCCGGACGACCTCGCGGCCCTCGTGGTGAGGGAGGCTGTTGCTCGGGCAGGCGTCCCCGCCGAGTCGGTCGAGGAGGTCATCCTCGGTTGCGCGAACCAGGCAGGCGAGGACAACCGCAACGTGGCGCGCATGGCCGCCCTCCTCGCCGGGCTACCGGAGACGGTGGCGGGGCTGACCGTCAACCGCCTGTGTGCTTCCGGGCTGAGCGCGATCAACACCGCCGCCCGCGCCATCCGCAACGGGGACGGGGACGTGTATATCGCCGGGGGGGTCGAGAGCATGACCCGCGCCCCCCTCACCATGCCCAAGGGGGCCCAGCCCTTCGCCAACGGCAACGTGACCGTGTACGACACGACGCTGGGCTGGCGTTACCCGAATCCCGCGATGGAGGCGATGTTCCCGCTGGAGGCGATGGGCGAGACCGCCGAGAACATCGTCGAGCGCAGCCGGGAAGGGACCTACGCGGGCGGCGAGATCACCCGCGAGGACCAGGACGCCTTCGCGCTGGAGAGCCAGCGGCGGACGGTCTGTGCGCTGAACGAGGGCCACTTCAAGGATCAGATCGTGCCCGTCGAGATCAAGGGGCGCAAGGGCGTGACCCTCTTCGACACGGACGAGCACGCCCGCTACAAGCGCGAGGGAGACACGTTCACGCTGGCGACGGACGAGGCGACGCTCGCCGGGCTCAAGCCCGCCTTCCGCAAGGGGGGCACGGTGACGGCGGGGAACGCCTCGGGGCTCAACGACGGGGCGGCGGCCCTCGTCCTGATGAGTGCCGCGAAGGCCCGCGAACTCGGCGTGACGCCCCTCGCCCGCTGGGTCGGCGCGGCGTCGGCGGGGGTGGACCCGCGCGTGATGGGGCTGGGCCCGATCCCCGCCACCCGCAAGCTGATGGAGCGGCTGGGCATGGACGTGGCGGAGGTGGACCTCGTGGAGCTGAACGAGGCGTTCGCCGCCCAGTCCATCGCCTGCATCCGTGAGCTGGGGCTGGACCAGGGCAAGGTCAATGTCAACGGCGGGGCGGTCGCCCTCGGTCACCCGCTGGGAATGAGCGGGGCGCGGCTCGTCGTGGCGCTGACCCACGAACTCGCGCGGCGGGGGGCCAGGACCGGCCTCGCCACCCTCTGCGTCGGGGTCGGGCAGGGGGAGGCGGCGTTGGTCGAGCGGGTGGAGGCGTGAAGCGCGTCCCCGTCATCACGGCCCAGGAGGCCGCCGCGATGGTGAGGAGCGGGCAGACCCTCCTCGTGGGCGGCTTCGGCATGACGGGCAACCCCGTCCACCTCACCCACGCGCTCGCCGAACTTCCCACGAACGACCTCACCTACGTCGCCAACAACGTCTCCGAGCCGGGGCTGGGGGGCGGGCGGCTGCTCAGGAACGGGCAGCTCAGGAAGGCTATCGGCTCTTACTTCACCTCCAACCCGGAGGCGGTCAAGGCGTACCAGGCCGGGAAGCTGGAAGTCGAGCTGCTGCCGCAGGGGACGCTCGCCGAGGCCGTGCGGGCGGGCGGGGCGGGGCTGGGCGGCTTCTACACCCCGACCGCTGCCGGGACGGTGATTGCCGAGGGGGCGGACGTACGGGTGCTGAACGGGCGGGAGATGGTCTTCGTGCCCGGCATCCGGGGCGACGTGGCCTTCATCCGGGCGTGGCGGGCGGACACGGCGGGCAACCTCCAGTACCGCCTCACCGAGCAGAACTTCAACCGGGCGATGGCGACCGCCGCGAAGGTCGTGATCGCCGAGGTCGAGGAGATCGTGGAGGTCGGGGCCCTGGACCCCGAGCACGTCCACACGCCGGGCCTGTACGTGGACTATCTGGTGGAGGCGCGGCTCAGCCTGGACGACCTCGGCAGCAGCGCGGACGTGAAGGGCGGCGCGAAGAAGGTGGACGAGGCGCGGATGCACATGGCCCGCCGCGCCCTCCGCGAACTCCACCCTGGCGACGTGGTGAACCTCGGCATCGGCATCCCCACCCTCGTCGCCGACCTGATCACGCCGGGGCACGGGGTCAACCTGCACACCGAGAACGGAATGCTGGGCGTCGGACCTGCCCCCGAGGACGGCGGCGCGATGGAGTACCCGGTGAACGCGGGCAAGATTCCGGTGACGGCCCTGCCCGGCGCGAGCTATTTCGACTCCGCCGACTCCTTCGGGATGATCCGGGGCGGGCACGTGGACGTGGCGGTGATGGGAGGCCTTCAAGTGGACGAGGCCGGGAATCTGGCGAACTGGGCGGTGCCCGGCAAGCCCCTCCTCGGCGTCGGCGGCGCGATGGACCTGGCAAGCGGAGCGCGGCGCCTGATCGTCACCATGACGCACACCGACCCGGACGGCACGCCGAAGATCGTCCCCGAGTGCACGCTGCCCCTCACGTCGCGCGGCAGCGTGGACATGGTGATCACCGACAAGGCGGTTTTCGAGTTCGTGGACGGGCGGATCACCCTGACCGAGCTGATGCCGGGGGCGACGCTGGAGGAAGTGCGGGCGGGGACAGGCGCGCGGTTCGCGGAACGGCTGGGCTGAAGCAAGAAGAGGTCCCCGCCGGACTTCCACCCCGGCGGTCTCTCGTGTTGTCGGACCTACCGCGCCATCCCGAACGCTCGCTGGAAGAAGCCGACGGGCGTCCGCCGGTTGGACACGAACTCCACCTCACCCCCTGCCCTTGTGGGAGAAGGAGGCGTTCACGGACAGCCACAGTTGGGCCGACACGGTGAGGGTCAACGTCGAGAAGACCCCGGCGGGTGCACCCGGCGGGACGAGGAACCAGAAGACTCGGAGCAGGAATCACTTTCTGGCTGTAGGGAGGCGCCAACCTCGCACCTCCGGCCCGACTCCCCCGCCGAGGGTGGCCTCTCGTCTTGCCGGAGATCAGAGAACGCTCATACGATGTGTAAAAATATACAAATTACAGTCGCATTTTACCCGAGGAGAAAGCATGTCCGATCAGGTTCCCCGCCATCTCGCCCTGCTGCTCGCCGCCCTCGCCTTCACGTCCTGCCGGGCAGTGACCCAGCAGGGCCGTTCGGGGGAGATGACCTCTTCTCCCGGAGCTCCCGTCGTTTCCCTCAAGTCGAGCGCCCCGAACGTTTCCGTCGGGGGAAGCTTCACCTTGACGGCGACGGCGCGGGCCGTTACACGGGTGGTGTTCTACGACCGTGGCCGGAAGCTCGGCGAGGACCGGACGGCGCCCTATAGCCTCACTGTCCGGGCGACCCCCGTGCTGAGCGGCGAGCACACCTACACGGCGCAGGCGTTCGACCGGGCGGGACGCTCCGGCCTGTCAGGCCCGGTCCCGGTCGAGATCGGCGTGGACAACCTGCTGGACAATGGCGGCTTTCGCAACGGGCGGACCTCTTGGTGGGTGGCGGGGGGTCCCGGCGTGAGCGTACAGGATGGCGAGGCGTGCTTGAACATCGGCAGGCCCGGCGCGAACGAGTGGGACGTGATTCTCGGCCAAAGCGGCCTGGGACTGATGCGGGACGCGCGGTACACGGTCTCCTTTACCGCACGCGCCGACGCACCCACCGCCTTCAAGGTCATGCTGCAAAAGAACGAGACGCCCTACCCGACCTACTTCAACGAGCAGGTGGGCCGGGTGACCAAGGAGCGGCGGACCCACCACTTCACCTTCGACATGACCGGGGCCAACGACGCACAGGCGTCCTTGCAGTTCAAGCTCGGCGCACAGAAGGCCACACGGCTGTGTCTGGGGAACGTGGTGGTCCGGGGTCCGAGGTTCGGGCCCGGCCCGGTCGCGGCCCCCGTGGACGACCGGGCTGCGGTGCGCGTCAATCAGACGGGCTACCTGCCGGGTGCCCCCAAGGTGGCGGCTGTCGCGCACGACTCGGCGGTGCCCCTGGGCTGGACGCTGCTGGACAGGGACGGCCATCCCCTCGCCACGGGCCGCACCCGGGTGTTTGGGAAGGACGCGGCCTCGGGCGACTTCGTACACCGGGCCGATTTCTCGACGTTCCGCAGGTCCGGGAAGGGGTACGTGCTTGAGGTGGGCGGGCTGCGCAGTCACCCTTTTCGTATCGCCCGGGACCTCTATGCACCCCTGAAGCGCGACGCGCTGGCGTACTTCTACCACAACCGCAGCGGCATCCCCATCGAGGCGCGGTTCGTCGGCGGCCCCAAGTGGGCCAGGGCCGCCGGGCACGCGAATCCCTCGTCCGACCGGGGCGGTGACCGTGCGACCTGCTTCGGGGGCAAAGACGCCCGGGGCAACCTCTGGCCGGGCTGTCGCTACACGCTGAACGCGGGCCAGGGCTGGTACGACGCGGGTGACCACGGCAAGTACGTGGTCAACGGCGGCCTCTCGGTCTGGACCCTGATGAACCTGTACGAGACGGGGAGACGCGTCTCGAAACCCGGCTTCTTCCCGGACGGCAGCCTGCGCCTGCCCGAGAACGCCAACGGCGTCAGCGACCTGCTCGACGAGGCCCGCTGGGAGATGAACTTCCTGCTCGGGATGCAGGTGCCGCAGGGCTCGCGGCTCGCCCTGCCGGTCGGCGACCAGAGCGCGCACTCCGGCAGCCTGAACCTGAGCGAGGTGGACGCCTCGGGGATGGCGCACCACAAGGTCCACAGCGAGCAGTGGACGGACATTCCCTCCCGACCCGACCAGGATCGCCAGCGGCGCTTCCTCTACCCGCCCTCGACGGCGGCCACCCTCAACCTGGCGGCGAGCGCCGCGCAGTGTGCCCGGGTCTTCCGGGGGGTGGACGACGCCTACGCGCGCCGGTGCCTCCAGGCCGCCCGCCGGGCCTGGCAGGCGGCCGAGCGCAACCCACAGGTCTACGCCTACGACAACTTCTCGGGCGGCGGAGCATACGACGACACCGACGTGCGCGACGAGTTCTACTGGGCCGCCGCCGAGCTGTACACCACGACGGGAGAAGGCTCCTACCTCTCCGCGCTGAAGGCGAGCCCGCTCTACCTCAAGGCCACCAAACATGGTCCGGAAAACGACCTCGCCTGGCCCGAGGTGACGGCGGCGGGCACGATCACGCTGGCGCTCGTGCCGAGCAAGTTGCCCGCCGCCGCCGTGAGGACAGCCCGCGCCAACATAGTCGCGCTGGCGAACACCTACGTTTCCCAGGTAGCCTGGACCGGGTACGGTGTGCCTTTCCGCTCGGAGAACTACCCCTGGGGTTCGAACAGCAACGTCTTGAACCGGGGGCTGGTTTTGAGCCTCGCTTCCCACTTCACCGGGAACGTCCGCTACCGCGACGCCGCCCTGGAAGGGATGAATTACGTCCTGGGCCGCAACCCGCTCGACAAGTCGTACGTCTCCGGCTACGGCGCGCGGCCGCTCGTCAACCCCCACCACCGGTTCTGGGCCCACAGCCGGGACCCCCGCTTCCCTGCCCCCCCGCCCGGCGCGCTCGCCGGGGGCCCCAATTCCTCCCCCGCCGACCCCACCGGCAACCTTCTCAAGGGCCGCTGCGCGCCGCAGACCTGCTATCTCGACGACATTGGCACCTCCTCGCTCAACGAGGTCGCCATCAACTGGAATGCTCCCCTCGCCTGGGTCACCACCTACCTCGACGCGACCGCCCAATAAAACAGGCGCTGAGCCTCCAGGGCAACCCAGCGAACACCAACGCCGCGCAGGAGCGCCGGGGGAGTGGACCACGCTCCCCCGGCCTGCGGGCGGGTTGCAGGACAAGGGGGGCCGGAAAGGTGGTGCTCCTTGAGGGACAAGAAGCAGGGCCGAGGAGGGAAGCGACCACAACCGAAGCGGATCATGGGAGGGGTGCCGCTCATCACAGCCGTCCTGGGCATGGTCAACGTTCCGGTTGAGGTCATCCAACGCCTCCATTGAGCCTTGGTCTCTCGTGTGTGCCCGCCGCATCTCAACCTCCCTGAAGGCGACCTTCCTGTCGCTCAGGTCGGGGGCTTCTCATCCCTTCCGCTGGCTTCATGAACGGCCCGGCAAACCGTTCCCATCCCCGTAGGGGTCCTGCGGGGCCTGATGGGGGCAGAGGAGGATCCTATGTCCAGCACGACCCCCCTTCCCACCACGTCCCTCCCCTCCGGTGAGTCTGTCCCGGTGCTCGGCCAGGGCACCTGGCGCATGGCGGAAGACCCCCGGCGCCGCGCGGACGAGATCGCGGCCCTGCGCGAGGGGCTCGACCTCGGCCTTCGGCTCATCGACACCGCCGAGATGTATGCCGACGGAAGAGCCGAGGAACTGGTCGCGGAGGCTACCGAGGGGCGGCGCGACGAGGTGTTTTTGGTGAGCAAGGTGCTGCCCGGCAACGCTTCCCGCGCGGGGGTCCGGCGGGCGTGCGAGCGCAGCCTGAAGAGGTTGCGGACCGACCGCCTCGACCTCTATCTGCTCCACTGGCGCGGGCGGACGCCGCTGGAGGAGACGCTGGGCGCCTTCGAAGAGTTGCAGCGCGCGGGCCTGATCCGCTCCTGGGGCGTGAGCAACTTCGACACGGCGGACATGCAAGACCTCGCCGCCCTGCGCGGAGGCGGGGCCGCGGCCACCAATCAGGTGCTCTACAACCTCACCCGCCGGGGCATCGAGTACGACCTGCTGCCGTGGTGCCGGGAGCGCGGCGTGCCCGTGATGGCCTACTCCCCGGTCGAACAGGGCCACCTGCTCGGCCACCGCGTCCTGGCGGGGATCGCCCGCGAGCACGGGGCCACGCCCGCCGGGGTCGCCCTCGCGTGGGTGCTGCGGCGGGAGGGGATCATCGTCATCCCCAAGGCGGGGACGGCGGCGCACGTCCGGGAGAACCGGGCCGCGCTCGGCGTGCGGCTGACCGAAGCGGACCTCGCCGCCCTCGACCGCGCGTTCCCGGCGCCGTCCCGGGCCACCCCGCTCGAAGTGCTGTAGGTGGAGATGCGTTCGGCGCGAGTCGCCCACCGGCCGCTCCCGCAGGGGATTTCCCGTCGGTGTCCAGGTCGAGCGGCGGGGTTCGGGGTGAGGGGAGCAGCCACTCGGGGGGGAAGCCCCGCGCGCACCCTGCCCTCCCCGGGCCTGAACCTCCGGTGTTCGGCACCGTGGGCGGGTCGGCACATGGGGGTCGGGCGCAAGGTTCGGTCACGCCAGTCTCAGGTCCTTCCGGGATGGGCTGACGGGGGAGGGACACCGGATCGGGGCGCCTCTCATTTCAGGGGAAAGTTCAATGCCCCGCCGCCCCGTAGGGACGGTTCAGCCGGACCTCCACCTGCCTGAACACGCGGGCCGCGAGGTTCGAGAGCACGAAGTAGATCAATCCCACCGCCGCGTACATGGGCGCGAACTGGTAGTTGACGGAGGTGATCTGCCGGGCCGTGAGGAGGAGTTCGGTCACCGTGATGACCGAGACCAGGCTGGAATCCTTGAGCAGGCCGATAAACTGGTTGCCGAGCGCGGGCACGGCGATGCGCGCGGCCTGCGGCACCAGCACCTGGGAGAGGGTCTGGGCGGGCCGCAGGCCGAGGGCGCGGGCCGCCTCCACCTGACCGCGCGGCACGGCATTCAGGCTGCCGCGGATGATCTCGGCGGCGTAGGCTCCCGCGAACAGGCTCAGGCCCAGAATCCCTGTCTGAAGGGCGGGCAACGGCTCGAAGTTGGGGAAGCGCAGGCGGATCAGTTGCGGCACGGCGAAGTACAGGAAGTAGAGCTGAACGAGCAGGGGGGTGCCGCGAAAGACCTCGATGTAGGCCCCGGTCAGCCAGCGCAGGGGGGCGACCCGCGACATGCGGCCCAGCGCCGCCACGAAGCCCAGCGCGAGGCCGAACGCCGCCGCCAGCGCCGTGAGGATCAGCGTGAGCTGGGTGCCCCGCCACAGCGCCCGGAGCACATCCGGCGTGAACACGTCTTGGAGCATGGACGGACCTCCTCGGTGGTGTGGATGTCTTTGGCACGGGGACACGAGGTCCCATGAGGGGGGGCGCGCGGACACCGTGGTCCACGCGCCCCAGTTCGCCCTCTGTGCCGGGATTCGCCTCTCAGCGGCCGGGCTTCGTCACGTCGGCGCCGAGCCACTTCTCGGAGATGCGCGTGAGGGTGCCGTCCACCCGCATGGCGTTCAGGGCCCGCTCGACGGCGGCCTTGAGCTGGGGCTGATTCTTGCCCAGGGTGATGTAGGGGTTGTCCTGCTGAAGCACGGCCCCGGCGGATTTGATCGGCTGGCCGTTCTTGGCCGCCACACTGCCCACCGTGCGGGTGGTGATCATGCCCGCCGCGCGGCCGGTGCCCAGCGCCTGGAAAATCTCCTGCTCGCCCGAGTACGTCACCACGTTGCTGTACTTGCGGTCGCGCAAGAACTTCTCGAACACAGTGCCCAGCGCCACGGCGACCGGCTTGCCGCCCAGGGTGCCCAGGCTGGTGGCCGTCGAGCTCTTCGGCACGAACAGTTGGAAGCCGTCGTAGTAGTACGGGCGGCTCAGGAAGTCGATGGCCTTTTCGCGCTCGGGCGTCTTGCTCTGCGAGGCCACGCCGAGGTCGAACTGTCCGCTCTGGATGCCCGCGATGATGGAGGAGAAGTCGGCCTTGATCACGGTCGTCTTGACGCCCAACCTCTTGCCGATCTCGTTGGCCACGTCCACGTCGAAGCCCTCCAGGCCCCCGCTGGTGGCGGGCTGCGAGAAGGGCGGGTACTCACCGCTCATCACGACGCGCAGTTCGCCGCGCCTCTTGACGTCGGCGAGCTCGGCGTGCGCCACGGAGGCGGCCCCGAGGGCGAGGGCGGAGAGCAGGGAGGCGTACTTCAGAACTTTGGTCATGGAAATCTCCTGATTGCGGCGAGGAATTGAGTCGACCTTAACGTGTCCGCGCCCGGTTCGGCCCAGAGGTTTCCTTGAGGTCCGTCTAAAAGGAGGGTCGGCGTCCACAGGGCCGTGCCGCACGGTAGGGTCGTCCCCCGGCGGACTCAGCAGGACCCCGTACAGTTGTGAACAATCACGCACGCGTCCCGGCGGGCGGGGAGGGCACAAACTCGAAGACGTGCCCCTCCGGGTCGCGCACGGCCAGCCCCTCTCCCGTCCGGACGTGGGGCAGACCCTCGGCCCGGACGAGGGCGAACACCGCGTCCACGTCGGCGTAGAAGCGCACGTGGGCGTGATCCCCCCCGAACATGTCGGCGAGGCCCACCTGCGGGTCCCAGGCGTACAGCCAGCGGCGGGGCGTCCCGTTGCCGTCGGGCTCGGGCGCCGGGCCGAGGGTGAACTGGGCGAAATCACGGTCCGGCTGCTCCTTGGCGAGGGCCAGGCCGTACGCGCGGGGAAGGCGTTCCAACATGCCCGCATAGTCGCCGAAGGCCAGGGCCACCTCGCGCAGGCCCATGACGGGCAGGGCGTGGGGCGGGCGCGCGACCGGGGCCGGGGGGAAGGCGAGGCGCCGCTCGTCCGCGAGGTCGACGCCGCGCAGCTCCAGCCCGTGTCCGAAGGGGTCGAAGAAATAGACGGTGGGATCGGGGCGCTCGGGGGTGCCGAGGTCGATCTCGGTCCAGCCCAGGCCATGCTCGTCGAGGATCGCCTTGCTGGCGCCCAGGTCCTCGGGCCGAATCTGCCACGCGTAGTGCAGGTGCGAGGCGCCGCGTGCGCGCAGGGAGGCGAGGCGGGGGTCGTTCGCCCGGCGCGTGACCGGCTTCCAGAGGGTGAGGGTCTGGGCCGGGTTGACCCCGAACTGCGCGACGCCGCGCTCCTCGTCGTGCTCCAGCAGGCTCAGGCCGAGGACCTGGGTGTAGAAGCGGACGCCCCGGGGCAGGTGGTTGACCTCCAGCGTGAGGCCCGCGAGATCGACGATGGGGGAAGGCATAGGGCAGGGTAAGGGGCCGCCCCCATGTCCCGCCTTGGGCGAGGATTGAGGCTGGACCGGGGCGCGGACATTAAGACGGGCTCACCCGGGGCACCTTGACAGGGCGTCCGAGGAATGTAAGAGGCGGCGGCCTATCCTGCGGGGGTGACCGCGCCCTCCACTCCCCGGATTTCAGACCTGACCCCCGGGCACGACGCCCGGACCTCGGCGGCGCAGTCGGTGGTGACCCTGACGCGGGTCGCCCTGGCCGCGCCGGACCTCGCCTCAGGCGTGACGCCGACGCTCGAGCACCTCGTCGGCGCGACGGCGGCGGTGGGGGCGGTGTACCTCGGGCGCGACGGCGGGCCCCTGCCACGCTACGGGGTGAGGGCCGCGTCGGGCGAGCTGCCCCCCGCGCTGACCCTGCCCGGGGGCCTGCCCGCCGACCTGCCCCTGCTGGGCGCCCTGGAGGAAAGCGCCCGGCCGCTCTACTTCGACAGCGCGGCCGCCGACCTGCGGGAAGGGGTGGGCACGGGCCTGGCGAGCCTCGCGGCGGCCCCCGTCCGGGTGGAGGGCGGCCCCCTGCTGGGCGCTTTTGTGATGTACACCGCCCAGCCGCACGTCTGGGACGCGGAGGAGGCGGCCCTCTTCAGCATGGTGTCGGGCACGGTGGCGGCCCTGGCCGGGCGCCTCGCCGCCGAGGAGCAGGCCGGCCGGGCGCGCGAGGCGGCGCTGCGGGCGCTGGGGCAGATGCTCGAAACCTGGGACGGCGACTCGCTCGGGCACACCGACCGGGTGACGGCCCTGGCGATGCGGCTCGCCGGGCGGCTGGACCTCTCCCCGGAGCAGTGTCGGGCGCTGCGCTGGGGGGCGTACCTGCACGACATCGGCAAGGTCACCCTGCTCGGGGCCCTGCTGCCGCGGGTGAACCCGGCCGCCGAGAGCGACGGCTTCGCGCAGATGCTGGGCGGCCTGCCCCCGGCGGCCCTCTCGGTGATCACCGACCGCCATGAGCGCTGGAACGGCGGCGGTTACCCGGCGGGCAAGGCGGGCGCCCAGATCAGCCTGGAGGCGCGGCTCTTCGCCCTGTGCGACGCCTACGACGGGCTGACCCACCCCCGCCTCCACGAGCTGCCCTGGGACCCCGAGGAGGCCCTGGCCGAACTCCGGACCCGGGCCGGAAAGGACTTCGACCCCGAGCTCGTCCGCCTCCTGATCGAGGTCGTGGGCGAGTCGCCGACCGGGCGCGGCGGCCAGTAGGTCAGCCCCCGTCCCCGCGCCCTCACGACGACCGGAATGCCTGAGGGGGGCGGGCGGCGGTGCGACGAAGCCCCTGGTGGCGGCGCCCCGGCGTCCCGTCCTCCCCCACCCCGCCGCGAAGAGGCGGGGTGTGCTTCGCCTCCCGGCGCCAACGGCCTTCCAAGGGCCGATCACGATCTTTCCCCCGACCGGGCGGCCTCTTGCGCACAGGCGCCGCCCACCCCCTACCCTGGGGGCATGGCGGCCAGCCCCCACCCCTCCCGGACCCTGCGCGGGCGCCTCGTTCTGCCGGGGGGCGTTCGGCCCGGCGCCCTCTCCTTCGGCACGCACATCGGGGCGGTCACGCTGGAGGCCGACTCCGAGCCCGACGACCGCCTCATCCTCCCCGGCTTCATCGACACGCACGTCCACGGCGGCGGGGGTGCGGACACGATGGACGGCCCGGAGGGCGTGCGGACCCTCGCCCGCTTCCACGCCCGGCACGGCACGACCACGCTGCTGCCCACCACGATCACGAATCCCTGGGAGAACGTGCTCGCGGCGCTGGCGGGCGTGCGGGAGGTGATGGCATCCGGGGGGGTGCCGGGCGGCGCGGACGTGATCGGCGCCCACCTGGAGGGCCCCTTCATCAGCCCCCGGCGGCTGGGCGCCCAACCCCCGCACGCGGTGGACCCCACGCCGGACCTCGTGGCGCAGGTGCTGGACAGCGGGGTCATCCGCGCCGTGACTCTCGCGCCCGAGCTGCCGGGAGCGGTGGAGGCGGGGCTGGCCTTTGCCGGGGCGGGCGTGCGGGTCGGGGTGGGCCACACACGAGCGGACGCGGAGACCGTGACCGCCTTCCTGACCACGCTCTCCGAGACGGACGCTCGCACCTGCGCGACCCACCTCTTCAACGCGATGGGCGGGGTCGAGGGCCGCGCCCCGGGCCCGGCGGGCGCCCTGCTCGCCGACCCGCACGCCTTCATCGAGGTCATTCTCGACGGCATCCACGTCCACGAGACGAGCTTTCGCCTCGCCCGCGCCGCCGCCCCGGGCCGCGTGCTGCTGATCACGGACGCCATGCGCGCGGCGGGGCTGGGGGACGGGAAGAGCGACCTCGGCGGGCAGCCCGTCACGGTGCGGGATGGGAAGGCGACGCTCGCGGACGGCACCATCGCCGGAAGCCTGCTCACGCTGGACACGGCCCTACGGAACGCCGTGCGGGCGGGCGTCCCCCTGCCCGAGGCGAGCGCGATGCTGAGTGACACACCCGCCCGCTCCTTGGGTCTAAGCGACCGGGGCCGCCTGGAACCCGGCCTGCGCGCCGACCTCACCGTCCTGGGCCGCGACCTGAACGTCTTGCAGGTGTACGTCGCGGGCATCCCCGTGCTGGAGCACCCATGACCGACCCCCTGATGCTGCAAGAAGCCCGCGAGGCCCCCCAGGTCGTGCGCCGTCAACTCGGCGAGAACGCGGCGGCGTGCCGGTCCCTCGCCGCCGCCCTGCGTGGGCGCCGCCCCCCCTATGCCGTCACGGTCGCCCGGGGCAGCAGCGACCACGCCTGCACGGTGCTCAAGTACGCCCTGGAAACGCACCTCGCGCTTC
Organism: Deinococcus aestuarii; assembly: GCF_018863415.1. NCBI lineage: Bacteria > Thermotogati > Deinococcota > Deinococci > Deinococcales > Deinococcaceae > Deinococcus > Deinococcus aestuarii. Next base: position 62,838 of record NZ_JAHKSN010000019.1, read on the forward strand.
CCGTCGCCAGCCTGGGCCCGAGCGTCCACACCCTCTACGGCGCCCGCCTCGACCTGCGCGGCGCCCTGGTCCTCGCCGTCTCGCAGTCCGGGGCCAGCCCCGATGTCGTCGAGACCCTCCGCATGGCCCGTGAGGCGGGCGCCACCACGGTCGCCCTCGTCAATGTCGAGGACAGCGACCTCGCCCGCGAGGCCTCGTACGTGCTCCCGCTGCGCTGCGGGGAGGAACGGGCGGTGGCCGCCACCAAGAGTTACCTCGCCAGCCTCACGGCGCTACTCCCCGTGATCGCCGACCTCGCCGGGGACGGGGGGCTGACCCGCGCGCTGGAGGCGCTGCCGGACGCCCTGGAACGCACCCTTGCACTGGAGGAGCAGGCCCGCGACCTCGCCGAGCGGTACCGTTTCGCAGACAACCTGCTCGTCCTCGCACGGGGGCTGCACTTCGGGGTGGCGCAGGAGGCCGCGCTGAAGCTCAAGGAGACGTGCGGCATCCACGCCGAGGCGTACTCGGCGGCCGAGTTCAGCCACGGGCCCAAACGGCTGCTCGCGGAGGGGGTGGGGCTGCTGGGCTTCACGTCGGCGGACGCGGCGGGAGAGGCGACCTCGCGGGCCTACGCCGACCTGCTGGAGGGGGGGGCGGACCTGCGGACCCTGGGCCCGGCGGCGGGCAGCACCCTGACGACGCCGGGCACCGGCCACGCGCTCACCGACCCGGTGCCCAGCGCCCTGACCTTCTACCTCTTCGCCGCCCACCTCGCCCGGCACCGCGGCCTGAACCCCGACGCCCCGCCGCTGCTCAACAAGGTGACGAAAACGCGCTGATCGCGGTCCTGCGTGGCGTTGAAGGGACAACCTGCGTCTCTTCAACGCCACGCAGAGCCGCTCTCCTCACGGGTGCTCGCTCTGCTCGGGCCAGCGGCCTCAGGGCAGCGTCAGGACGGGGAGATCGGTGACCCGGCCCGCCGGGGCCGTGACCGGCTCGCCCGTCACGCCGCCCACCTCCACCCGCACCGCCCGGTCGGGGACACGCAGGAAGCCGTAGCCGCCGAGGCCGTTCGTGGTCGTGTGGGCCAGCTCCTCGCCCGACTCGGCCAGGAGGCGCACCGTTCGGCCGCCGAGGGGCGCCGTGCCCGCCGTCGTCACCGTGCCGCGCAGGGCCCGCAGCGCCGCCGCGTCGGGCCTCACCCAGCGGGCGGGGGACGCGAAGGGGCCGCCCGGTCCGGTGAGCCGCGCGGTGAGTTCGGGCAGCACCTCGGCGGGGGTGCGCTTTCCGGCGTTCACGTCGGCGTCGGGCGTGCGGTAGGAGTACCCGGCCCAGCCCAGGCCCAGCCCGCGCGTCTTGCGCACCTGATTGAGCGTGCTGGCCTGGTCGTTGAGGTAGATCGACGCCCCGCTCACCTGCGTGACCTCCGGCGAGCGCACCCGCAGCCCCGCCGCGTACGCCGCCCAGGTGTTGAACCACCCCGCCTGCTCGGGCACGAAGTCGCGCTTGTAGTTCATCATCACGTTCAGGTCGAGGTACCCCTCCCGCACCCAGGTCAGCCAGTCCTGCAAGACCTCGTTGTAGGTGCGCGTCCCCGTGAAGCCCTCGTCCGTCGTCGGCCCCGCCCCGTAGGTGATCGTGGCGGCGTTGACGCTCACGTCGGGCCTCACCGCCTTCACCGCCAGCGCCGTGTCCCGCACGAGGTTGGTGACCTGGGCGCGGCGCCACGCGGCCCAGGCCGGGTCCTCGGGGGCGGGCGTGCCGCTGGCCCCCGTCTCCGCGCGGAAGCGGGCGAGGGCCGTCTCGTTGTAGCCCCAGCCGTTCGGGCCGCCCACCGGGTTGAAGTCGGGGTAGCGCACCCGGTCGAACTGGATGCCGTCCACATCGTAATTCCGCACGACCGAGACGTACATGTTCCTGATGTACTCGGCGGCGTCGGGGTGCCCGGGGTCGAGCAGCCAGTCGCTTCCGGCCTTCACCGTGCCGTCGAACTTACCCAGAATCCAGTTGCCCTGCCCCGCCCTGTCCGGCCCGTGCGCGTTGAAGGCGTGCGCGGGGCTCTTCGGCGGCGTGGGCGAGTTCCAGATCGCCGTCGTGATGATCCAGGCGTGGACCTGGAGGCCCAGCGGGTGCGCCTTCTCGATCAGGTCTGCCAGCGGGTCGAACCCGGCGGGAACGGCGGGGTCGTCCGTCGGCGGCATGGCGGCCTTCAGGCAGTAGCAGTCGCCCCGGCGCCCCACCTGCGCGAAGATGACGTTCACGTTCATCGCGCGGGCGTCGGCGACGAGCTGATCCACCTCGGCGGGCGTCTTGATCCCGGGCCCGAAGGCGTCCACCCACAGGCCGCGCAACTCGACGGGGGCGCCTTGCGGGATGGGCGTGGGTGCGGGCGGCGTCTGAGCGGACGCGACGACGGACAGGCTCAGCACGGCGGACAGCAGGACGGTGTTCATGGGCTTTTCCCCTCAGGAGGACGAATGGAGAATGGTCGGGGTCGAGCTGGCGGGCTTCCCGGCTAGCCCCGGCTCTGGGTATCCGCCGCGTCGCGCAGCGCGTCCCCGAAGAAGTTGAAGGCGAGCACCGCCAGGAAGATGAAGAGGCCGGGGATCAGCAGCCACGGGTAGAGCCGCAAAGTCTGGAAGTTCTGCGCGTCCTTGAGCAGGAGGCCCCACGAGGTCATCGGCTCCTTGATCCCCAGCCCCAGGAAGCTCAGCGCACTCTCGCCCAGGATGTAACCCGGCAGCGCGAGCGTGGCCGTCACGACGAGGAAGGAACTCAGGTTCGGCGTGATGTGCCGCAGGATCACCCGCAGATCGCGGGCGCCGATGGCCTGCGCGGCCGTCACGTACTCCACGTTCCGCGCGGCGAGCACCTGCCCGCGCACCACCCGCGCGAGCCCCGCCCAGCCGATCAGGGCAAGGACCGCCACGATCCCCAGATACACCCAGGTGCTCGGCCAACGTGCGGGAATCAGCGTCGAGAGCGCGAGCAGGATGGGCAGGCGCGGAAAGGAGAGCAGCACCTCCACCGTCCGCTGGATCAGGTTGTCGGTCCAGCCGCCGTAATACCCGCTGATCCCGCCCAGCACGATGCCGATGGCGAACGAAATCAGCACCCCGATCACGCCCACCGTCAGGCTGACCTGCCCGCCGACGAGCGTGCGCGAAAGGAGGTCGCGCCCCAGTTGGTCGGTGCCGAGCGGGAAGAAGGTGTTCCCCTCCGGCACCCCGAAGAGGTGGAGGGTGGACCGGACGCCCAGGAAGCGGTACTCGTCCCCCCGCACGAAGAGGCGGATGGGCACCGGATTCTCGCGGTCCTCCACGTTCCTGCGGGCGAAGGTGACGGGATCGCGCTCCTGCTTGAAGCCGTACACGAAGGGCGCGCGCAGTTGCCCCTCGTGCACCAGGTGGACCCGCTGCGGCGGCTGGTAGCTCGCCTCCTCGTGCTGGGTGGTGATCGCGTAGGGGGCGAGGAAGGGCGAGAACAGCGCCAGGGCGTAGAGGAGGATCAGCAGCCAGCCGCCGATCACGCCCAGCCGGGACTTGCGATAACGCCGCCACGCCATCGCCCAGGGAGAGGGAGCCGTCGGAGTGGAAGGAGCGGGAACGGTCGTCACCCGTACCTCACGCGCGGGTCCGCCCACGCCAGCGCGAGATCGGCGAGCAGGTTGCCGACCAGGAGCAGGAAAGCGCTCAGCATCAGCAGGGTCAGCGCCGTGTACTGGTCCTTGTTGACGAGGCTGTCGTACAGCAGCGGCCCGATGGTGGGCAGGTTGAGGACGATGGAGATGATGATCGTGCCGCTGATCAGGGTCGGCAGGCTCAGGCCCGCGAGGGTGATCAGGGGATTGATCGCGTTGCGGACGGCGTGGCGCCAGATCACCCGGTTCTGCGGCAGCCCCTTCGCCCGCGCCGTGCGGATGTAGTCCTGGCTCAGCACGTCGAGCGTCGAGGCCCGCATCTGCCGCATCAGCCCCGCCACACCCTCCAGCCCGATGGCGAGCACGGGAATCCAGAGGTGGTTGAGCAGGTCGAGCACCCTGGCCCACGACCACGGCGCGTCGATGTAATCGGGACTGAACAAGCCGCCCACGTTCGTCCCCCCGAGTTGCAGCACGAGCGCGACGAGGAGGAGGGCGGCCAGGAAGTCGGGGATGGCGAGCCCCACGTAGCCCAGGAAGTTCGCCACGCTCGCCGCGAAGCCGTGCCGATTGAAGGCCGTGTACAGCCCCAGCGGCACGGCGATGATCCACGTGAAGAGCAGCGTGATCAGGCTGATGAAGACCGTCCAGCCCAGCAGGTCGCCGATCACGCTCACCACAGGCCGGTTTTGCAGGAAGGAGTACCCGAAGTCCAGTCGCGTCACCACGCCCCACAGCCAGCGCCCGTACTGCACGAGAGCGGGCTGGTCGAGCCCGAGCTGACGGCTGATCGCCGCCGCCGTCTCACGGGTGAAGCGCGGGTCTTCGAGGTACTGGTCGGTGAAGCTGCCCGGCTGGAGCTTGATCACCGTGAAGCACACGGCGCTGATCACGAGCAGGGTGGGAATCATGCCGAGGAGTCGGCGCAGGGTGTAGGTCAGCATAGGGGGTTAGGGATTAGGGATGAGGTGTTAGGGGAGCTTCGGCCTGACGTTTCAACCGCGCTTTTCCCTAACACCTAACCCCTAACTCCTCACTTCTGATAGATGAGCGGCACCGGGTTGTACCCCGGGATCACCCCGAGGTTGTAGATGTAGTTGCCGTACTTGTTGCTGATCGCGCCGATGTTCTCGGGCTTGGCGAGCGGCGTCACCGGCAGGTTCTGGGCGAAGAGGAGCTGCCAGCGGGTGTAGAGCGCCTTGCGCTGGCTGCGGTCGGTGGTGGTCGCCGCGTCGTTGAAGATGGTGTAGATCTGGCGCTCCCAGGGCTGCATCCGGGTCAGGTTGGGCGCGGCGCCGTCCTGCGCGGGCTGGAGGCTGCGGTGCCAGTAGTACAGGGCGCCGCCGGGTTGCCAGATCGGCTTGCGCAGTTCGGGGTCGGGCTGGTCGCCGAAGGCGTGGAGGATCATCTCCCAGTCGCCGCTCTGCCCGGTCGAGAGCAGGTTGCGGGAGAGGATGCCCTTCAGGTTCACCTTCACGCCCGCCTTGGCGAAGTCGCTCTGGATGATCGTGGCGATGGCGGGGTAGACGGAGGAGTCGGTGCCGTAGGTGAGGTCGAACTCCAGATTCTTGCCCCGGGCGACCTCGCGGATGCCGTCGCCGTTCGTGTCCCGCAGCCCCAGCGCGTCGAGGGCCGCCCCCGCCGCCCGCAGGTCGAAGGCGCCGAGCTGCCGGGTGGTGTTGGCGTACCAGTCGCGGTTGACCGGCGCGACCCCGTGCCCCGGCAGGCTCGCCAGGCCGTTGTACACCGTGTCGATGATGCGCTCGCGGTTCAGCGCACTCTGCATCGCGCGGCGAAAGCGCACGTCGCCGAAGACCCGGGCGAGCGCGGGGTCCTTCGCGTCGAAGTTGTACGCCACGAAGGGTGGGCTCCCGAAGAGGGCGGTCGAGCGCGTCACCTTGAAGGGGGCGCCCGCCACCTCGCGGCCCTTGAGGTCGGGGAACTGCGCGCCCGTGATGTTCAGTTGATCCACGTTTCCCGCCAGGAACTGCGCGACCTGGGCCTGCGGGTCGCGGATGATCAGGAATTCGAGCTGGCCCAGGTACGGAAGCTGGGTGCCCCGGGCGTCCACCTTCCAGTAGTTCGGGTTCTTGACGAGCGTGACCTTCTGGCCCGCCGTGTAGTTGCCCAGCCGGAAGGGGCCGGTGCCGACGACCTCGGACTCGGCCACGTTGCCCGGCCAGGCGTTGTTGATGTCGGCGGCCTTGGCCCCGCCCTCCTGCGAGAACTTCACCAGCTTGTGCTTCGGCATGACGAACGAGCGCATCTGGAGGAGGAAGGCCGGGCTGGGACGCGGCAGCACGAACTGCACGGTGTTCGCGTTGACCTTGCGCACCTCGACCTGCTTGCCGTCGAGCTTGAAGGAGGCGGCGTCCCCGGCGCGGGCTTCCGGATTCATGATGATCTGGCTGTACGTGAACACCACGTCGTCGGCAGTGAAGGGCTGGCCGTCGCTCCACCGCACGCCCTGGCGCAGCCGGAAGGTGTATGTCCGCCCGTCGGGGCTCACCGTCCACGACTCGGCGAGGGCGGGCTCGACCCGGTAGGTGGCGTAGTTGAATTCCACCAGCCCGTCGAAGAGCTGCTGGGCGATGAGTCCCAGGTTGTTGTCGATCACGCCGTAGTAGTTCAGGCTCTGCGGGCTGTCCCCGAGGATGAGGGTGTACGTGCCGCCGGGCTTGCCGTCGGTGACGCCCAGGGAGCCGTAGCCCGTGACCTTCTTGGGCGCGGCCAGGGCACCCCCCACGAGGGCGAGCGTGACAAGGCTGAGCAGACGGGGGGCGAGGGTGCGTCGGTTGAGCATGAAGACCTCCGGAGGTCGGCGCGAGATGGGAAAGACCTCAATTGTGGTTAAGGTTGGGCCTCAGGATAGGTCTGCCCCCCCTCCACCGCAAGCCTCGCGGGCAGACGGGCGCCCGGGTGGTATGGTCTCCCGGATGCCGCCTTGCTGCGCTTTCCCCCGGGTGGGCCGGGTGAACCCATGACCGCGCCCCGCATCCTCGGCCTGATGAGCGGCACGAGCGCGGACGGGATCGACGCGGCGCTGCTGGAATTGCCGGAGTGGCCCGCCCTGGGAAGCGGGGGGAGGTGGCCCGGTCTGCCGGAAGGCGTGCCGCGCGGGCACGTCGTGGAGCACGTCTTCACCCCCTTTCCTCCTGAGCTTCGTGCGGCGGTCATCGCAGCAATGCGGGACGAGGCCAGCGCGGCGGAGCTGACCCAACTCCACTGGTGGCTGGGCGAGGCGCTGGCGGAGGCGGCCCTCCCGCTCTGTCCATCCGCCGACCTGATCGCCTCGCACGGGCAGACCATCCAGCACCACCCACGGCCCGACCCGGCGCGCGGCTGGGCCCGGCCCGCCACCCTCCAACTCGGGGAGGCGGCGGTCATCGCGGCGCGGACGGGAAAGCCCGTCGTCGCCGACTTCCGCCCGGCAGACGTGGCGGTGGGAGGGTTGGGTGCCCCTCTGGTCCCCTTCGCCGACTGGGCGCTGTTCGGGCAGCCGGTGATTCGGCGAGCCGTCCACAACCTCGGCGGGATCAGCAACCTGACGTATCTGCCGGGCGCCTATCAACCGGGCGTCCTTGCCTTCGACACCGGCCCCGGCAACTGCCTCATCGACGAGGTGGCGGGCCTGAACGGGCAGACCCACGACGAGGGCGGGCGGCTCGCGGCGGCGGGGCAGGTTCACGAGGAGACGCTGGCCGCCTGGCTCACGCACCCCGAGTTGCAGCTTCCTCCCCCCAAGGCGACCGGGCGCGAGGTCTGGACGCTCGCCCGCCTCCCCTCCCCCGCCGACCTGAGCCTCCCCGACCTCGCGGCGACGGCGACGGTCTTCACCGCGCGCACGGTCGCGGGCGCCTACCGCCGCTGGGTCGTTCCGCACGGCCTGGACGAGATCGTGGTGGCGGGGGGCGGGGCGCGTAACCCGGTCCTGATGGCGGCCCTGCGCGCGGCCCTCTCCCCCATTCCCGTATTGACCTTTGAGGAGGTGGGCTGGGCGGCGCACGGCTTCACCGACGCCACGCGCGAGGCGGCGGCCTTCGCCTTCCTGGGCTACGCGCGGGCGCAGGGGTGGGCGAACGTTTTGCCGCACGTCACGGGAGCGCGGGTGGCCGTGAGCGCCGGGAAGGTTCTGCGGCCGCCCCCGGAGGAGCCACGATGACGACCGACCCGCGCCCGACCGAGGGCCTGCACCCCGACCACCCCGACCTTGACCGGCTGGACCCTTTGCGCCTCGTGCAGGCCTTCGCCGACGACCAGCGGTGGGCGGTGGAGGCGGTGCGCGCGGCGGCCCCGGCCCTGGCCCGGGTGGTGGCGGCGGCCCTGCCCCGCCTGGAACGCGGCGGTCGGCTCGTGTACGTGGGGGCGGGCACGAGTGGGCGGCTGGGCGTGCTCGACGCGACCGAACTCACCCCGACCTTCTCCTGGCCGCCCGAGCGGGCCGTGCCGCTGATCGCCGGGGGTGAGCGCGCGGTCCGGCAGGCGGTCGAGGGGGCAGAGGACCGCGCGGGGGCGGGGGCGGGGGACGTGCGGGCGGCGGGCGCCGGGCCGGACGACGTTCTCATCGCGGTCGCGGCGAGCGGCACGACCCCCTACGTTCTGGGCGCGGTGGCGGCGGCCCGCGACCTCGGGGCGCTGACGGTCGGGATGGCGAACAATCCGAACACGCCTCTCCTCGCCGCCGCCGAGCACGCCGTCCTCCTCGACACCGGGCCGGAGGTCATCAGCGGCAGCACGCGGCTGAAGGCCGGGACCGCGCAGAAAATCGCCCTGAACACCCTGTCGAGCGCCCTGATGGTGCGGCTGGGCAAGGTGTACGGCAACCTGATGGTGGACGTGCGGGCGACCAACGCCAAGCTGGAGGCCCGTGCCGTGCGCCTGACCCGCCACGCGACCGGCGCGGGGGAGGCGCAGGCACGGGAGGCCCTGACGGCGGCGAGCGGGCGCGTCAAAACCGCCGTCGTGATGCTGCGGCTCGGGGTGGACGCGGGCGAGGCCGAGGCGCGGCTCGCGGCGGCGGGCGGACACGCGCGGATCGCCCTGGGGGAAGGGTGATTCCGCAGCGCACGCGGGACCTGCTCGACCAAGCTGTCGAGAAGCAGGGCCTGTGTGGAGCGGCCCTTGGCGTGGTGGATACGGACGGGCGAGGGGAGACCTACGGGCTGGGCTGGGCAGCCCGCGAACCCGAACCTCTGCCCTTGGACGAGGGGACGTGGTGGGACCTCGCCAGCCTCACCAAGCCCCTCTTCACCGCGCGGGAACTCCTGCGGGCGGTCGAAGAGGGCCTGCTCGACCTCGACGACCCAATCGAAGCCCACCTCCCCGACCTCGCGTGGATGCAGGACACACCGCTGAGGGCCCGCACCCTGCGTCAACTCCTGACCCACACGGCGGGCCTTCCCGCCTGGACGCCGCTCTATACCTGGGGCGACGCAGCGACGATCCGCGCCCGGCTGCTTCAGGAGCCCTGGCCGCTGGCCGAGCCGGGAGAGATCGTCTACAGCGACCTGGGCTATCTGCTGCTGGGCACCGTGCTGGAGCGGACACGCGGCCTCTCCCTGCGGGCGTTCAAGCTGGAGGAGGGCCTGACCTTTGCCCCCGACCCGGAGCACACCGCCGCCACCGAACGTTGCCCCTGGCGCGGGCGGGTGCTGCGCGGCGAGACGCACGACGAGAACGCCTGGGCGCTCGGCGGGGTGGCGGGGCACGCGGGCCTGTTCGGCACGCTCGCCGGGGTGCTGACGCAGGCCGAAGGGCTCCTGCGGGGGGGCTGGCTCTCCCCCGCCGCGCAGGCCGCCGCCACCCGTCCCCAGGCCGCGGGCCGCTCCCTCGCCTTCGTGTCCGCTCAGCCGGGCTGGAGCGGGGGCAGCCTCTGCGGCGGGCGGGCCTTCGGGCACACCGGCTTCACGGGCACGGGGCTGTGGGTGGAGCCGGAGCGCGGCCTCGCGTGGGTGCTCCTGAGCAACCGGGTCCACCCCTCACGGCACGGCACGCTCGACATCCAGGCGCTGCGGCGGGCGGTGGGGAACACGCTGCTCGCCGCGCACGGCTAGGGGCCCCCGGAACACGAAAAAGCGCCCCACGCGGGGCGCTCTGGCCGGAGGGTTCGCGCTCAGTCGGCGCCCGCCGCGTCGCCGCCCAGCGAGCCCTTGAGGGTGGAGGCGACCTTGAAGGCGACTTTCTTGCCCGCGGGAATCTGGATCTTCTCGCTCGTGCCGGGCCTGACCCCGGTGCGCGCGGCGGTGGCCTTGACGCTCAGGGTACCCAGGCCGGGCAGGCCCACGCTCTTGCCGCTGCGGATCGCGTCCACAACCACGCCCAGCATCGCGCTCACGGCCTCCTCGCTCTGCTTCTTGGTCAGGCCGGTCTTGTCGGCGACCTGCTCCACAAGCTGCGTCTTGGCGACCTTGCCGCTGCCGCCCCGGGCGTCGCCACCGTTCCCGCCCGCGCTCGCCTCGTTCACGTCGTCGCGCTGGGCTTTGGCCGCGCCCCGCGTGGAGCCCTTGGCGGCGGCAGGCTTCTTGGCGGGGGCCTTCGTTGACTTTTTCGTCATGGTGAGCAGCATGACATATGTTGCCGCGCTCGTGAAGGGGGGAGAAGCGAAATGAGCCCCTCTGGCACGCATTCCTTAAGGAAGAGGATACGTTTTCGCCCCCTGGCACGCATTTTTGACGGAGTTCACTCTTTGGGGGAGGCCGGGACGACCCTCCGAGCCCGGCCCAGACGGGTTCATTCCGCCCTCGTCTCCCGGCCGGGATCTGGCGCTCGTCACGTGACGAGCAGGGGGGGAGCCTCAGGCCGACATGTGCAGGGGCGCAGATTTGCCCTACACTCTGGGCCACGCCCCCATGTTCCCGCCCGGAAGCCGCCCCAGCGCGGCGGCCGGGTCCTTCTCCCGGAGGTTTCCCGATGACCCAAGACGGCCTGATGTCCGCCCCCACCGAAAGCGCCCAGGGAAGCGCGACCCGCTACTGGCCCGCGGGCAAGCCGCGCACCCTGACCCTGCCGCAGGTGGGCCTGATGCACAACCTGCGCGTCAGTGCCGAGCGCTACCCCGACAAGACGGCCCTGTGGTTTTACGGGCGCGAGGTGAGCTACCGGGAGCTGCGCGAGGGGGCCGAGCGCCTCGCCGGGCACCTGAAGGCGCAGGGCGTCGGGAAGGGCGACCGCGTGGCCGTGTGGATGCAGAACAGCCCCGCCTGGGCGCTCGCCGCGCACGCCGCGTGGCAGCTCGGGGCGGTCGTGGTGCCGCTCGCGCCCATGCTCCAGGCGCGCGAGTTCGGCTTCTTTCTTCAGGACGCCGGGATCCGCGTCGGGGTGGTGGGCGCCGAGCTGTACGAGAAGGCCAAACAGGGGGGCCTCGCGCACGCGGTCGTGGCGAACGTCATGCACGGCACCGACGCGGGGAGGGCCGGAGTGCCTCTGCCCGACGGGCTGGACATGACGCCCACCCTTCAAGGGGGGGACGTGACGCTGGAGGAGGCCCTGGAGGCCCACCCCGCCCCCGCCGCCGAGGTAGGTCCGGACGACCTGTGCGTGATGCCGTACACCAGCGGCACGACGGGCCTCCCGAAGGGCTGTATGCACACCCACCGCAGCGTGCAGGCGAACGTCTTCGGGGCCGGGGTGTGGGTGGACGGCAGCGTGGAGGACGTGTACCTCGCGACCCTGCCCTTCTTCCACGTGACGGGGTTTGTCAACAGCCTCCTCGCGCCGCTGATGGGCGGGGGCCGGGTCGTGGTGATGGCCCGCTGGGACCGCGACGTGGCCCGCACGCTCATCCGCGAGCAGGGCGTGACCGTCTGGACGAACACCGCCACGATGGTGATCGACCTGATGGGCAGCCCGAACTTCGATCCCTCGCACCTGGGGACCCTGCGCAGCGTGACGGGGGGCGGCGCGTCCCTTCCCGCCGCGGTCGGGCAGCGGCTGTTCGACCTCACCGGGATCACCTTCGCGGAAGGCTACGGCCTCAGCGAGACGATGGCGCAGACGCACACCAACCCCAAGGACCGCCCCAAGCTGCAATGCCTGGGCATCCCGATCTTCGGGGTGGACGCGCGGGTGGTGGACCTCGACACGGACCGGGAGCTTGCGCCCGGCGGCGTCGGCGAGATCGTGATCCACGGCCCGCAGGTCATGCAGGGCTACTGGAACCGCCCCGAGGCGACCGCCGAGGCCTTTACCGAGCTGGACGGCAAGCGGTTTTTCCGCTCGGGCGACCTGGGCTACATGGACGAGGAGGGCTACTTCTTCTTCACCGACCGCCTCAAGCGCATGGTGAACGTTTCGGGCATGAAGGTCTGGCCCGCCGAGGTCGAGAATCTGCTGCACGGCCACCCCGCCGTGCAGGAGGCTTGTGTGATCGCCGTGCCCGACGAGCGCACCGGCGAGCGGGCCCGCGCCTTGATCGTCCTCAAGCCCGGCCAGGAGGTCAGCGGCAAGGACATCGAGGCCTGGGCGCGCGACGTGATGGCGACCTACAAGGTGCCGCGCGACTACCAGTTCGTCGGGTCCCTGCCGCGCGGCGCGACCGGCAAGGTGGCGTGGCGTCAGCTTCAGGAGCAGGCGCGGGCGCAGATGCAGGGATAGGCACGCAGGGAAGCAGAGGGAGGGGCCGCACAACCTGGCCCCTCCCTCCTCTTTTTCCTCCGCTCCCCTCCAGATGGACGCGCTCTTCTCGCCTACCTCTGCCCCTCACTCAGGAGGGCGGGCCGGACCTGGCCGTCGGGCACGAAGAGCCAGCGGCGCCCGAGCAGGGAGAGCGCGGCGGCGACGAGTCCGGTGAGGGCGAGGTGGCCCAGCGCGGGGGCATACACGCCGTCATACGAGCCGAAGAGGGTGGCGCGCAGGGCCCTCACCGTGTCCGTGATGGGCATGACGCGGTGCAGGGCCTGGAAGAGCGGGCCCGAGAGTTCTACCGGGTAGGTGCCGCCGCTCGCCGCGAGCTGCACGATCAGGAGGATCAGGGCGAGGAGCCGACCGGCGCTGCCCAGCAGGGTGACGAGGGCGAGCACGACGGCGAGGAAGGTCAGGCTGCTCGCCACGGTCGTCAGGAGCACCCCGCCGAGGTGGCCGTACTCGACGCCCAGGAGGTGAACGCCCAGCACGACGAGGAGGGCCTGCGCCGTCACCACCAGGGCGGGCACGGCGGCCTTGCGCAGCACGCGGGCCAGCCGGCCCGTGCCGCGCCCGCTCTCCGGCAGGGTGGTGTACGGGAACACGAAGGTCGTCAGGGTCACGCCCACCCACAGGGCCAGCGCCATGAAGTACGGGGCGAAGGCGGTGCCGTTGTTCGGGACGGCGGCGGTTCCCACCTCCTGCACCCGCACACTCTGCGCGAGGCCCTCCGGGTCCCCGACGAGGGGGACCACGCCCGGGGGAACCTTCGCGTGCAGCTCACCGAGTCCCGCCCGCAGACGGGCGGTTCCGGCCTGGAGGTCCCTCGCGCCGCCCGCCAGGTCGCGCGCCCCACCCTCGACCCGGGCCGCGCCGCCGGCGAGGTCACCGCTCCCGCGCGCGAGGGTGGCGGCCCCCCCCTCCAACCCGTCGAGGTCGGCCTGCGTGGGGAGCCGGGCGGTGAGCTGCCCGAGGGCCGACTTCAGCCGCACGTTGCCGTCGGCGAGGAGGCCCACGCCCGCCTGGAGGTCCCTCGCGCCCTGCCGAAGCTGCCGGGCACCCCGGCCCGCCTCATCCGCGCGGGCGGCGAGGGTCTGCGCCCCGGTCCCGAGGTCCTGCGCGCCCGCCCGGAGCCGGGCGGTTCCGGCGGCGAGCGCCCGGCTCCCCTCGGCGAGCCCCTGCGCTCCCGTGGCCGCCTCCCCGGTCCGGGCCGCGAGCGTGGCCGCTCCCTCCCGAAGTGAGGAGGTGGCGGCGGCGAGGGTCCCGGCCCCCTCGGCGAGGTCGCCTGCCCCGCGCGCGGCCTGATCGGCCCCCTCCGCCAGCGTCGCCGCTCCGGTCTGGAGGTCGCGTGCCCCCTGGGCGAGGGGGGTGCCGGGGGCCACGGCCCGCGCTCCCGCCGCGAGCCGCTCCGCCCCGGCCGCGAGGTCACGGGCACCCCGGGCGAGGGCGGGCGTCCGCGCGGCAAGCTGGCCCGCCCCCGCGTTCACCCGCGCCGCGCCGTCCGCGAGGTCCGTGGCCCCCCCGGCGAGCCCGGCCGCGCCCTGACGGAGCTGCCCGAGCCCGTCCGCCAGGCGCGGCGACCGGGCGGCGAGCTGGCCCGCCCCCGCATTCACCCGCCCTGCGCCCGCCGCGAGGTCCCGCGCGCCCGTCCCGAGTCGCGCCGCTCCCGCGCCGAGCGCCGTCACCCCGTCCGCGAGGCGGGCACTCCCCGCCACGAGCCCCCCGGCCCCCGCCCGCAGGGGGGCGAGTTGCGCCTCACCGGGAGCGGCGGCCTCGACCTTCCGCAGGGCCGCCCCGAGTTCGGCGTTGCCCCCCGTGAGGCGGGTCACGCCGCCCGAGAGGTCCCGCGCGCCCGTGGCAAGGGCCTGCGCCCCACCGCCCAGTCGCGCCGTGCCCTCCGCCAGGGTCTGCGCCCCCTCGGCCAGCCGGGTCGCGCCCGCGTCCAGGCTCGCGGCCCCGTCGCGCAATCGGCCGGTCGCCGCCTTCAGGTCCGCCAAGCCCCGGTCCAGCTCTCCCAGGCGGGTCTGCACGACCTCCCAGCGGCTGGTGCCCAGACGGGCGTTGATGTCCCCGGCCAGGCGCTCGGCGACGCTCCGGCCCACCCGGCTGGCGAAGGAGCTCGTGCCCTCGGCGGTGTAGAGGTGCAGGAGGCCGTGTTCGCCGCTGCGGCCCCCCACCGCGCGGCGGCTGAAGTCGGCGGGGAAGGTCAGCGCGAAATACACCTGCCCCGCCCGCACGGCGGCCTGCGCCTGCGCCTCGGTGCGGTAGGAGACGAGCCTCACGGGCGGGTCCTCCCGCAGCCCGGCGAGTGTCTGCGCCCCCACGTTGACCGGGCGGCCCTCCCGCGTCGTTCCCCGGTCGAGGTTCACGACGCCGACGGGCAGGTCCCCCAGGTGCCCGTACGGGTCCCACACGCTGCTCAGGTACACGGTCGAGTACAGCAGCGGCACGGCGGTGACCACCAGCGTCCCCAGCCACATCAGCGGGTGTCGCCACAGGCCCCGCTCGGCGGGCGTGAGCGCGCGCAGGTCACCCCGCAGCGAGCGGCGCGGTCCGGCCCCCTGCGGCCGACGTTCGGGAACGGAGGACTCTTCGGTCATGGGCCCAGTCTCCGCCCCTTCTGACAAGTTGTCAAGTGACAGAACGTCGGAAACGTGTATGCTGAGGGTATGATCGGTCCTCCCAAGCGTCTCGCGTCCCCGGATCGCCGGGCACAGATTCTGGACGCCGCCGAGGCCCTGTTCATCGAGCGGGGCTTCGAGGGCGTGACCATGCCCGACCTCGCCGGGCGGCTGGGCACGTCGCGGCCCACGATCTACACCTACTTCACCTCGACGGAGGCGATGCTCGCGGCCGTCCTCGAACGGCGGCTGGGGGCCCTGTGGGAGCACATCGCGCCGCTGCTGCCGCAGCTCGCCACGGGCGGGGCCGAGCAGTTCTCGCTCCTGACCCGCGAGCTGCTGCGCGAGCGCGAACTGCTGCTGCTGCTGCACAGCGGCGGCGGCCCGACCTTCCAGGCCCACCGCCGCGCCTTCCTCTACGGGCTGGAGACGCGGCTGGAGGCCCACCGCCCCGCCCCGCCGGAGAGACACCCCCACCTCCTGCGCCTCGTGATCCTGACGCTGGAGGCGACCGCCCTGGCCGCCCTGCACGGCGACCTGCCGGGAGAGGGCGAGCTGCCGGAGACCCTCGGGGCCTTCGTGCGCGGGGGGATGGACCGCGTGCTGGGGCGCGGCGAGGGGAATGGCGAGGGGAATTAGGCCGGGTCGGCGCCGAGGAAGGAGCTGGTCGTGTGGCTGATTCCCCGAAAACGCGCGGGATCATGGTGGGACGCCCCACGTGAGGCGAGCAGGGTGATGGTGCAGACCTCGCCCCCCTCCTTGATCTCCTCCATCGCCAGTTCTTCGAGCAGGGCGCTCATCGCTCGAACCAGCCGCCGATACCGCTCCGGCGTCAGGCGCAGGGTCAGGGCTTCGAGGTGGGGCGGGTAATCTTCCTCGGCGGGCCCGGAGGGGTGTGGGAGGGGCGAGGCGGGCCGCTGTGGATCGACGAACCCCACGGTTTCCTCCTCGTCCTCCCGCACCCGGCTCCATGACTGCTCGTATGCCCTCAGGAAAGTATCGGCGAACGCCTGCACGTCCCCTGCTCGGCCTTCCCCCTCCAGCGGGGGCAACAACTTCATAGGGAAACGGAACTCCCGCGCCGCGAGCTGCAAGAAGACCTTGCCGCTCTCACGCCGCACCTCTCGCAGCAGACCCAGCTCCATCAGCCGCCGCGTGTGGTGGTGGACGAGGTTCGCGGGCTGTCCCAGCGACACCGCCACATCGCTCGGCGAGGCGGGCGAGAGGAAGCGGCCCAGCAGTTCTATATCTTCCCTGAGCGCGCGGGCCTGGGCGGGGTCGGAGACGCGCAGCAGGTCCTGTTGTTCGCCTGTCATGCCCGCAGGATGACGGGACGGGTTTCAGTCGGCGAGGGTGGAGGCTGAAAGGAAAACTTTTTTACCCATTTAGCTCCTTCCCTATGGTCCGGTCAGAATGGAAAAATGGGAGACGTTGCCCATCACGTCGAGTTCGAGGTCGTCGCCGTCGCGGCTGTAACTCCACGGCGGTTCCACGAAAGTTGTCCAGAGCTTGCGCCCAGCCGTCGTCCACGCAGCGAGTTCGAGCTCGGCAGACATGAGAACGACGCCACCGATCCGATCCCACGCGAGGAAGCCGTGCTCTGTGAAGTCCTCCCACAGTCGCGTCGGTTCGTTCAGGTCATAGGCGAGAAGACGTGTCCCGGCACCGAGGAACAGTAGGCCCGTCTCGGGAACAATCAGCACGCCCGGCCCGAAGATACCCCCGTGCGACTCAAAGCGTTGCACGACAACAAGCTCAGCCGGCTTGCTCTTGCCAACACCGACGCATAGCAATTGGTCGTCTTGGTAGGTTGGAGCTTCCAAGTCCCCGAACGCTTCCAGCACACCACCGGCGAGGAGCAGAAGATGGGCGAAGGGCTGGTCTCCCTGTCTCACCTCCAGCGTCCACTCCCCGACCTGTACTCGCATTTCTTTACGACAGCTCCGCCTTCAGCCACCCCGCCGCCCGGTCGATCAGCTCGGCGGCGGCGGGCGAGAAGGCCGTCATGTTGGCGAAGCCGTGGATCATGCCGGGGCCGGGCTGGTGTTCGGCGCGCACGCCCGCCTCCCGCAGCGCCCCGACGTAGGCGATCCCCTCGTCGCGCAGGGGGTCGAACTCGGCGGTCAGGACGAGGGCAGGCGGCAGGTCGTGGAGCTGGGCGGCGTGCAGGGGGCTGACGTGCGGGTGCGCGGCGTGCGCGGGGTCGGCGAGGTACATCTGGCCGAAGAAGGCCATGCGCTCCTCGGTCAGGAAGTAGCCCTCGGCGTTCTCGCGGCGGCTGGGGTAACGGTCCACGTTGACGAAATCGGCGGCCGGGTAGATCAGGAGTTGCGCTCGGACGGCGGGTCCGTCCTCGTCCCGCGCCCGCTGGGTGCAGGCGATACACAGGCTCGCGCCCGCGCTGTCCCCCGCCACCGCGAGCCGGGTGGAGTCGGTCCCAAGTTCCTGCCCGTGTTCGGCAGCCCACACCAGGGCGGCGTAGGCGTCGTCCACCCCGGCGGGGAAGCGGTGCTCGGGCGCGAGGCGGTACTCGACGCTCAGGACGGCGGTGTCCCCCTCCGCGCACAGCTCGCGGCACACGTGGTCGTGCGTCTCGATGGAGTACGCGACGAAGCCGCCCCCGTGGAAGAACACGGTCAGCGGGTGCGGCCCCTGCCCCAGCGGCGTGTACAGCCGGGCGGGCAGTTCGGAGGCCGGGCCGGGGAGGGTCAGGTCGCGCGTCCCGGCGATGGTCACGTCCCGTTTGGGCGAGCGGGCCGCGTTGGCGATCACGGCGGCGCGCATCTCCTCCAGGCCGTTCGGCTGGGGGGCGGCGGCGAGCTGGAGCAGGACTTCTTGCAGGTGGGGATCGAGGGGCATGGGGCTTCCTTTCGCGGCGCGGCTCAGCGCCAGGAGGTGAGGTCGGGGCCGAGGTGCGCGGTCTCGTTGAAGGCGTCGAGGCTGGCGCGCCCGCCGCCGTAGGTGACGCGGGTCAGGCTGCCGTTCCGGACCCGCCAGTTCAGCGTCAGGGCCGAGTCGTCGGGGGCGCGCAGGACGGCGGCGACGGTGACGCCGATCACGCCGCCCGAGGAGAAGGCGAGGACGGTGCGCCCGGAGGGCCCGGCGAGCCGCTCGCGCAGGAAAGCGTGCACGCGGGCGCGGAAGGCGGCCCAGGTCTCCACGTCCCCGTGCGCCACCTCGCCTCGCAGGTACGCCTCGGCGAGCGGTTCGAGCATCCGCTGGAAGTGGCGGTTACGCTCCGGCCCCAGGCGACCCTCCTCCGAGGCGCGCAGCAGGGCGTCGAACTTCGGGTCACGGGCAGCGAGCAGCGGGGCGAGGGTGCGAATCAGGCCGTCGCCGTCGTACTCGGCGAGACGGGGGTCCACCACGGGCTCGGGCCAGTCTCCCCCCGCCCCCTCGGCCGCCAGCCGGGCGCTCTCCCGCTGCCGGACGAGGGAGCCGCAGAACACGTCGCTGGGCTCCACCCCCGACTCGGCGAGGAAGGTGCCCACCGCGCGGGCCTGCTCCTCCCCCAAGCGGGAGAGGCGGTCGGTGTCGGCCTCGAAGGGGGTGGCCTGCCCGTGCCGGACGAGGATGAGGGTGCTCAAGCGGCGGCACCGGGTGGGCGAGAAGGCATGGACCGGGTTGTGGGGTGGGGCACGTCCGGCAGGCTAGCGCAGCGGGGAGGCCCGCAGAATCGAGCGGTCCTTGAGAAAAGGACGGGGCCGCCTTGCGGGGGCGAGGGGGACGGGGCCCGCCGCGCTGGACGGCCACCGTGACCCACGGCAGGGCTTACCCTGGGGGAAGCCGCGCCCTCGCCCACCCCTCCCGGCCCCGCCCGGGGAAACGGAGCCCCCGATGATGCACCCCGCCCTCCTCACCGCCGCCCTGCTGACCCTCCTCCTCGCCGTGCTGACGCTGGGCATGATCCTGGGCGTCAACCTGGGGAGCCACGGGCGCCCCTACGTCCCGGCGGGGGCCCTGCGGCGGGCCGAGCCGGGCCGCCGTACCCTCGGGCGGCTGCGGGTGGCCCTCTACGTCCTGTTGCTGGGCACCGGGGGGCTGCTGTGGCTGGCATGGCTGTGGCGGGTCCTCCCAGCCGTGCAGGGTATCCGGCTGGCCTGAGCCGGGCCGAGGTGGGGAGACAAGCTTCAGGGAGCGGGCGCGACCACGACGGTCGTGGAGGCGAACGAGGACGGCCACACGGAGAGGCCGGTGCTGCCCTGCGCCACGGCGGTGACGGTGTACTGGCCGACGGGCGGGTTTTGCCACTCGATCCGGAAGGGGGCCCCCGTGGCCTCCCCGATCTTGAAGGCCCGACTCGACGGGTAGGAGCGCGACGCGTTCGGTCGGCGCCGAGGCCGTCACGGAGAGCGGCAAGGCCTGACCGGCGGTCGCCCCTGGACCGGGCCGGGGGTCGAACGTCACGGTCGGCGGGGTCTCGCCGGGCCGGGCCACCCGCCAGAGTTCGAGGCCGGAAAAGCTCGCCGTGGCGGCGCCGAGGCTCGCCACGTCCAGCGCACCGTCCTCCACGGTGAGGCGGAAGGGCCCCAGCCGGTCCCAGCGGCCTGCCTCGCCGGGGTCGAAGCGCGCGACGCGGCGGCCCTCCATCTCGATGTCGTAGGGCGCCGCGTCCTCGGCCCGGACCCACAGGTACACGTCGTAGGGGGCGCTCGGGACGGGCACGCTCACCTCCAGCCCCCCCGGGCGCGAGAGGGCGCTGCGGATCAGGTCCTCGCGCTCCGGGCTCAGGACGCGGGGCACTGGGGCCACCCCCGGGGCGAGGGGGAGCGGCGTGCCGTTGGTCCTGACGTCCCCCGCCCCGCCCGCCTCATAGAAGACCGCGTTCGGGCAGGAGGAGCAGACGAAGTTGTCCTGCGCCGTGGCCGGGCCGCCGAGGTTGATCGCCCGCAGGGGCAGCAGGCTCCCGCCGCTGTAGTCGCGCGAGCGCAGCGCGGCCCGCTCGGGCGCCGAGGTCGTGGCGGCCCCCCGGTCGTCGACGGCGCGGGCGAAGGAGGCGTCCACCTCCTCGCCCTGGATCGAGGAGTCGCGCTCCTGGGTGTCCACGAAGCGGTAGGGGGCCGTGTCGTCCTCCCCAATCTTGGTCCCGTTGATGAAGAACTCCACCCGGCTCACCCGGCCGTCCGGGTCCGAGGCGTCGGCCTCCAGGGTCACGTGGTGGTTGCTTTCAAAGGTCGGCAGGGACCCCGGGGCCCCCACATGGTCCGGGGACTTCCCGGCCACCCCACCCCTGGCTCCCCCATCGTTCTGTGCGGCCCGGCTCTGGACCGGACGCCTCCCGACCGGGTTCTCCGCGCCAAACGTGCTCATCCTACAGAAGATGAGAGGGAGTTCATAGTCTGGCTGGGACACGGAAGAGAGGCACCGCCCCTACTCCCGCGTCCCCTCGATCCGCCGCCACGCCTCCCCGATCAGCCACTGGGCCTGCCCACCCAGCGGCGCGAAGCGGGCGTCCCGCGTCTGCCCCGTGCGGTAACGGGCGTAAATCTGCCCCACGATCACGGCGAGCTTGAAATGCCCCAGCACCTCGTACCACGCGACGCGTCCCACGTCCCGCCCACTCTGCCCGGCGTAGCGGCCCAGGAACTCCTCGCGGGTGAAGTACCCTTGCGCGCTCGCCACCGCCCCCACCCGGTTGGGCTCGCGGCCGGGCATCTCCGGCATCGTCCAGTAGGTGAGGGTCAGGCCCAGGTCCACCAGCGGGTCACCCACGGTCGTCATCTCCCAGTCGAGGAGGGCGACCACCCGCGAGGGGTCGCCTGGGTCGAGCATCAGGTTGTCGAGCTTGAAGTCGTTGTGGACGAGGGTGTGGGCCGTCTCGGGGGGCGTGTGCGCGGTCAGCCACGCGATCACGTCCTCGTCGTGCAGTTCGTCCACCGGGGGCATGTCGTCGGTGCGGGCGCGGCGCCACCTTCCCGCCCAGCCCTCGACCTGCCGCCCGTTGAAGCCCTCCGGCTTGCCCAGCCCCCGCAACCCCGCCGCGTCGATGTCCACCGCGTGCAGGTCGGCGAGGGTGTCCGCCAGCGCCTGCGAGAGCTTCCGGGGGGCGTCGGGCACAGAGGCGTATTCAGAGGGCAGCCGCGTCCTCACCACCGTCCCGCGCCGCCGCTCCATCAGGTAGAAGGGGGCACCGAGCACGCCCGCGTCCTCGACGAGCAGGATGGGCTTCGGCGCGACGGGCAGGACCGGGTGAACGCGTTCCAGCAGCCGGAACTCGCGCGGCATGTCGTGGGCCTTCGCCGCCACCGGGCCGAGGGGCGCGCGGCGCAGCACGTACTCCTGATCACCCAGCCGGACGAGGTAGGTCAGGTTGGAAAAGCCGCCGGGGAACTGCTCGACGGCGAGAGCGTCCAGATCCCCTTCCACCTGGCCGCGCAGGGCCTCCCGCAGCGGGCCTTCAGGCAACTCCTCGCCGGGGCGGACGGGGGCGGTGTCGGGGCGGGTCACTGCGGCCTCTCCCCCGCCCCGAACGCCGAACCGCCGTGCGCGGCCAGCAGCGCCATCGCCTTCTCGCGCAACCTTCGCATCTTGCCGATCCAGCCGTCGTAATCGGCGGCCTTGTTCTGGAAGGACTGGAGGGTCGTGGGATGCGTCGTGATCAGGAAGCCGTCCCGGCGCAGCACTTCCAGCGTCTTCTCGACGAGTTCGTCTGTCGTGATCGCCGTCTGCTGGAGGATGGGTGCATTCTGGATCATGGGGGTCCAGACGCCCTCCGGGCACAGGCAACTGACCTTGATGCCCCGGTCCCCGTAGGTGATCGCCAGCCACTCGGCAAAGGCGAGTGCGGCGTGCTTGGTCACCGCGTAGGGGGCGGAGTGCAGTTCGGTCAGGAGTCCCGCCGCCGACGCCGTGTTCAGCAGGTGGCCCTCGCCGCGTTTGAGCATGTGCGGCAGGACGTGGCGGGCGGCCCAGACGTGGCTCATCACGTTGACCTTGTGGATGAGGTCCCACTGCCTGTCGGGCGTCTCCGGCCCCGCGCCGATGGCGATTCCGGCGTTCGAGCAGAAGAGGTCGATGCGCCCCTCCTGCGAGAGCACGTCGTCGATGAGGGCCTGGATGTCCTCTTCCTTAGCGACGTTCGCGGGCACGAAGCGGGCGCCGATCTCCGACGCCTTCTGTGCGCCCACCTCGGCGTTGAGGTCGGAGGCGATGACGGTCGCGCCCTCCCGCGCGAAACGGGTCGCCAGCGCGAGACCGATGCCGGAGGCGGAGCCGGTGACGACGATGACTTTGTTCTGGAATTCCATGAATTCATTCTCCCTTGACGGTCAGAACTTCGAGTTCGGCGAAGGACGCGTAATCCGCTGGGTTGAGGGTGAGGAGAGGCAGGCCGCTCACCTCGGCGTGGGCGCCGATCAGGTAGTCCGTGACGGGGCGCCGTGGCAGTCCACCTCCGGACAGCCGCCGCCTCTCCACATACCCGGCGTGCAACTCGCCTACCCGGCGCCACACCCTGCGGCCTAGCGTCCAGTCGACCTCGACACCGAACTCCTGCAACCACTCCTCGGCACGGGGATCACGGGGCGTGAGTTCCGCGACGACGGGGCCGCAGACGATGAGGTGAGCGGCAGCATCGAGCCGCCGTGCGATGGCTTCTGCTTTCGGCTCCCGAAACCGCAGGGCGAGAATCACGTTGGAATCGAGGCAGATGGCGGCAGGCTGGGTCATGTCTGGAGGCTGGCTGGGCGGAGGGGCATCACCCCGCGGGGTGAGTTCACAGAGCCGAGGCAGAAACAGGTCACCTCGGCAAGTCTTCGATGTAGGTAATCTTCTTGACCCCCGGCCCGCTTTGCAGGATGTCGCGGTCGCCGGGGTCATGCCGCATATCGCTGATGTACTCATCGGCGGTCATTCCAGCCGGGGGTTCCAGCGTGCCGATAGCTTCCGTGAAACTGCGGCGGCGCCTCCTGGCCGGTTGCATGGTCACCGTCTCACCCTCCTCCACGAAATCCACGACGCTCCCCGACTCCAGCCCAAACCGATCCCGCAATGCTTTAGGGAGGGTCAACTGCCCCTTGCTGGTCACGGTGGCCCGGTGAACGCGCCGCTCCTGTGGTTTGGTGGTCATCCTTACTCACCTCCTTACCTCACTTTAACAGCCGTAACGAAGTGAGTAGGGTCACACCAACGTGAGCAGGGGCCGTAACTCCTCCGCGACGGCGCGAGGGTCAAGCAGCTCTCCCCGCGCCGTTCTCAGCACCAGCTCGAACACGGCGTCATCCGGGCCGCTCAGCTCCGCGCCGTTCAGCAGCAAGAAGACGTAGGTGGCCGCGTAGGCCGTCCGCTTGTTGCCGTCCACGAAGGCGTGCCCCCGCGCCAGGAAGAACAGGAGAGCGGCGGCCTTCTCCACCAGCGACGGGTAAAGCTCCACTCCGAACGCCTCCATCGCGGGCTGGGCGAGGGCCGAAGCCAGTACACCCGCGTCCCGAACGCCGCCTGCTCCCCCGAAGGCGGCAATGGCCTCGTCGTGCAGTTCCACCACCTGACCGGGGGTCAGGTAAACGATCACGCGTCGCTGAGTCGCTGGAGCAGGTCGCGCTTCTCACGGAACAGCTTGGCTCTGGCGTCCTCAAAGGTCATCCCCTTGCGGGCGGGGCGCAGGATCAGGCCGCCCTCGGTGGGCTCAATCTCCACCTCGTCCTCGAAGCGGTACAGCTCCAACAGCTCCTTGGGCAGGATGACGGCCCGTGACTTACCGACGGTGGTGAGGCGCTTGCGCATGGCTTGATTCTAACCCGGTTAAAGCCTCAGTCCCCCACCACCTCCGCCCGCCGCTCCTTCGCCCGCCCTTGCCGCTTCATCTCCTCCTTCGCCACCGTCTCGGTGTGAACGATGTCGGGGCCGTCGGCGAGGCGCAGGGTGCGGGCCTGGGCGTACATGTTGGCGAGGGGCGTGTCCTGGCTGACGCCCGCGCCACCGAAAATCTGGATGGCGCGGTCGATCACCCGCAGGGCGACGTTGGGCGCGACCACCTTGATCGCCGCGATCTGCCCGCGCGCCTCTTTGTTGCCCACCGTGTCCATCATGTGCGCGGCCTGCATGGTCAGCAGCCGCGCCTGGTCGATCTCCATGCGGCTGTGCGCGATGGCCTCGCGGACGTGCTGGTGCCCGCCGAGTGGCTTGCCGAAGGCGACGCGCGCCCCGGCCCGCTCCACCATCAGGTCCAGCGCCCGCTCCGCCTGCCCGATCAGCCTCATGCAGTGGTGGATGCGCCCCGGCCCCAGCCGCCCCTGCGCGATCTCGAAGCCGCGCCCCTCCCCGAGCAGGAGGTTGGACGCGGGCACCCGCACGTTCTCGAAAGTCATCTCCGCGTGGCCGTGCGGGGCGTCGTCGTAGCCGAAGACGGTGAGCATGCGGTTGATGGTCACGCCGGGCGCGTCCATCGGAATCAGGATCATGGACTGCTGGAGGTGGCGCTCGGCCTGCGGGTCCGTCTTGCCCATGAAGATGCTGACCGCGCAGCGGGGGTCGCCCGCGCCGGAGGTCCACCACTTCCGCGCGTTGATGACGTACCCGTCGCCGTCGCGCACGATGCTCGCCTGGATGTTCGTCGCGTCGCTCGACGCCACCTCGGGCTCGGTCATGGAGAAGGCGGAGCGAATCTCGCCGTTCAGGAGGGGGGTCAGCCAGCGCTCCTGCTGCTTGGGGGTGCCGTAGCGGGCGAGCACTTCCATGTTGCCGGTATCGGGCGCATTGCAGTTAAAGATTTCGGGCGCCCACCACACCCGGCCCATCACCTCGCACAGTGGGGCGTACTCCAAGTTGCTCAGACCCGGCCCGAACTTGCCCTGCGGGTCGGAGGCGGGCGGCAGGAAGAGGTTCCACAGGCCCTCGGCGCGCGCCCTCGGCTTCAGGTCCTCGATGAGCTGCACATGCTCCCAGCGGTTGCCCTCGTTCACCTGGCGGCCAAACTCGGCCTCGTTGGGGTAGATGTGCTCCTCCATGAAGTTGCTGAGGCGGGCGTGCAGGTCGCGGGTGCGGGGCGAAACGTCGAACATCGTCATAGCGGTTCCTCCTCCAGCTTCAGGGGGCGAAAGTGGGCGGTATGGTCTTCGATGCCGATAAGGACCTCGCGGTGGATGCCCCCGCCCTCGCGCCGCACCGAGAGGCCCAGGGCCAGGATGCGCTCCAGCAGCGCCTCGGCGCGGCCCAGCAGGGCGGGGTCGGGATCGGTGACCAGCTCCTCGGCGAGGCGGGCGTCCTCCTCGAACAGGGCGCGGTAGGGCTCGAAGGTGGGCAGCGGCTCGAAGGTGCAGTGGACGCTGAAGGGCTCAACGTGGCTGAGCGGCATCCGCGCCAGCAGCACGCCGTCCCGCTCCAGCAGGTAGACGGTCACGCCGTGTCCTCCCGACCCGGGCGCCCGCCGACGGGTGAGATCGTCGCCAGCGCCGCCGCGACGAGGGTGTCCTCTCCCCCACTCCGGGCGTACACGTCGGCCCGCACGACGACCTGGCGGCGGCCCGCGCGCAGCACCTCGCCGCGTGCCCACAGCGTCTCGCCCTTGGCGGGGGCGAGCAGGTTCAGCTTGTACTCCGAAGTCACCACGTCCCCGGCGACCGAGGCGGCGGCCCAGGCACTCACGGTGTCCGCGAGGTAGCCGATCACCGCCCCGTGCGCGTAGCCGTGGTGCTGGGTCAGGACGGGCTTGAGGTCGATCTCGATCTCGACCCGCCCGTTCTCGAAGTGGGTGAGGCGCGTGCCCATGAACCGCGTGAACTCGCTCGTCTCGATGGCGCGTTCGAGCAGGTCACGGGTGAGGGTGGAGGGGTCGGGAGTGGTCACGGGGTCACGTCCCTCCTCCCGCCGGAGGCACGTCCGCCGTGACAATGGTGCCAAGGGCAGTGGCGACCAGCTTCTCCTCGCCCCCCTGCACGGCGAAGATGTCGCAGCGGGTCACGGCCTGCCGCCTCCCGGCGCTGAGGACGCTCGCGCGGGCGACCAGCGCCTCACCGATACCGGGCTTCACGAAGTTGATCTTGAACTCCGAGGTGAGGACGCTCGGCCCCAGCGCCGCCGCCCCCATGAAGGTGAGGGCGATGTCGGCGAGCGCCGCCTGCACGCCCCCGTGCGCGAAGCCGTGGTGCTGCGTGATCTCCTGTCGGAAGGGCACCCGCACGACCACGCCCGAGGGCGACATGTCCTCGACCCTGGCTCCCACGAGCACGCTGAAGGGCTGGGAGTCGAGGACACGCTGGGCGAAGGCAATCGCGTCAGTTCCGTCGAGCGTCGTCATAGATACACCCGCATCACCGTCTCCGCCGTCGCGGCGGGCCGTTCACTCCCCTCGATCTCGATGGTGTTGGCGACGGTCAGTTGGGCGTAGCCGCTGCCATCCTCCACGCCGACGAGCGTTCCACGGTTGCGCAGGCGACTTCCCACGGGCACGGGCGAGATGAACCGCACGCGATTGAGGCCGTAGTTCACGACCATCCGCGCTCCCTCCAGCCGGGGAGAGCCGCCCCCGGTCGAGAAGTGTCCTGCCAAGAGCGAGAGGGTCAGGAAGCCGTGCGCGATGGGGCCGCCGAAAGGAGTCTGCGCCGCCCGCTCGGGGTCCACGTGGATGAACTGGTGATCTCCAGTCGCGTCGGCGAACTCGTTCACCATCTCCTGAGTGACGGTCACCCAGTCGGAGAGGGCGATCTCCTGGCCGATACGGGCGCGGAGGTCGGGGAGGGGAATGGCGGTCATGGTGCCTCCTTTCAGAGGAGTTAGGGGTTAGGGATTAGGCGTTAGTTTTCCCAATTCCTAATCCCTAACTCCTAACCCCTCAAATCGCCGTCACCCCGCCGTCCACCGCGATGTTCTGCCCGGTCATGTAGGCCGAGGCGTCGCTGGACAGCAGCAGGGCAAGGCCCTTGAGGTCTTCGGGCCCGCCGAGACGACCCAGGGGCGTGGCGCCGAGGATGGTCTCCTCCCCGTAGGCGATGGTGCCCTTCGTCATCTTGGTGGGGAAGTAGCCGGGGCAGATCGAGTTGACGGTGATGTCGTACTTGGCCCACTCGGAGGCGAGGGCGCGGGTGAGGTTGACGACCGCCCCCTTCGACGTGTTGTAGGCGACCGTCCCGGCCATGCGCGGGCTGTTGCCCTTGAGCCCGGCGACGGAGGCGACGTTCACCACGCGGCCCGCGCGGGCGGGGATCATGCAGCGCCGCCCCACCGCCTGTGTGAGGAGGAACAGGCCGTTGACGTTCAGGTTGATGACCTTGAGCCACGCGTCGAAGGGGTGCTCCTCGGCGGGCGCGCCCCAGGTGGCCCCCGCGTTGTTCACGAGGATGTGAATGGGGCCGACCTCGGACACGATGCGCTCCACGAGCGGCTCGATGGTCTCGAACTGGGAGAGGTCGTTCTGGTAGACGTGCGCGGTAACGCCCAGGCCCTCCAGATGAGCCTTGGCCTCGTCCAACTCGTTCTGCTTGCGGGCGGTGAGCACCACGGTGGCGCCGTACTCGCCCAGCCCCTCCGCGATTTGCAGGCCGAGGCCGCGTGAGCCTCCGGTGATCAGGGCGACTTTGCCGGTGAGGTCGAACAGTTCCTTGAGTGCCATAGGTGAGCCTCCGGTTGGGCTGGGTGAGTTGGGTTGAACCTGTGCCTCCCACCATAGGAGAAGTGTACGTGCGCGTCAATTCTGAACGGGTGCGGACACTCGCGGCCTCGTCTCCCCTGGTGGTGCGACGAGACGACCGGCACCAACTCGAGAGAATCAATTGGTAAATATGTCACACTACTGGACACCACTCCGGGCTCGTGGGGAGGCCTTCCGGTGGGGGAAGTCAGCCGTTCCAAGTCAAGACGGGGGAGAAACAGGATGAGCCGAGGCCAGAGCAGGCAGGATTCACCGTTTCCGATGCGCCGCGCGGGTCATCTCGCACTTCTGGCCGGGTTGGCCCTGGGCGCTCGGGCGGGAGCCCAGACGGCCCCGGCTCTCCCCCAGACCACGGTGTACATCGGCCCGAACTGGTGCCGGGGCGGGTACTGCGGGAACAGCGTGAACGCCACCTTTCAGAGTGCGATGGAACAGGCCCTGGTCAGCAGCGGCGCCGTACAGGCGGTTCGCAGCGCGTCTCCCAACGCTCTGAACCTCAACGGGGGCATCACGTCGGTTTCGAGCGGGGGCCGCCTGTGCCTGCCCGTGGTCGGGTGTCTCAACGGCAAGACGGTGCGGGCCAGCGCCGAGTTCGTGGACGCCTCCAACAACGCCGTGCTCTGGCAGGACACCTGCGAGGGTACGAGCGGCGGCTTCACGACCTGGATCCGGTGGACCGGCTACCTCCAGGTCAACTCGGACGACGACAAGGCCGCCGCCGACTGCGCGGGCAAGCTGGTTCAGAAGTTCCTTTCCAGCCCCGCCTTCGACACCTACGTCGCCCGGCTGCGGGCGGCGCCAGCGGTCCAGGCGGCCGGAACGGCCACCGTCGCACCCGGGGCGAGCCTCGCGGCCGTGCCTGCCCCGGCGGTTCCCACCACGTCGTCCGGCTGGGTTTACTCCTTCTTCTTCCCGGATGAGGCGACGCGGCAGCAGGCGTGCGCGGAAGGGTACGCCTCGGCCTCGAAGGGGGTGTCGGCCAGCCCGCCCGGCCGGGCCGAGTTCAACTCGACCGAGGGCACCATCACCGTGGATACCTCGTACAACTCCATCTTCCTCGCATGTCAGGAGGCCGGGGCCAAATTACGGGTCAAGCCGGACTCGGTGCCGCAACTGGATTTCATCGTGAGCGTCAAGCACAACACGTACATCGGGAACACGTCTGGTCTGGCAGCGGCCCTTGCCTTTTACGACGCCAATCATGCCGAGTTGGGACGAATCAGCATGTATGTGGACGGCAGACTCGCGGACAAGAACAGGGCCTGTAGCTCCAACTATGGCACCCCCACCGTCTGCACCTATCCCTTCGTCCCCGACCGCCTCTCCACCACCGAGCGGGCCATGATCAGCCAGGCCACCTCCGCCCGGCTGCTCGTCAACATGGGCAAGGGGGTGGAAAGCCTCCCGTTCAGCCGCGACCGTTTTCCGGCCCTGAAGTAATGGCCTCGCCACCCAGAAACCCTCGCAGGTCCGCCAGAAATTCCCGTGGGCGCTCTAGGTGCGGCATGTGCCCTGTGCCCGGGTAGACGTGCAACTGTGCTCCGGGAATTCCCGACGCCAGCCGCTCGGCGTTCGGCAGGGGAATGAGGTCGTCGCGCTCGCCGTGCAGCACGAGAGTAGGAACGGTGAGGCGGGCGAGGTCCGGGGTCGTGTCGTGCGCGCGGATCGCCCGGAATTGCCGCTTGAAGCTCGCTTCGCTCATGGGGTGGCGCTCGGCGTGACGGGCGGCGAGGTCGAGCATCGCCGGATTGGCCGACGTGAAGCCGTCGTGCGTCATCAGCGTCAATGCCTCCCGCGCCCGTTCCCGCGCCTCCATGTCGGCGGGCAGGAAGAGGGCCGCGCGGCCCCGCTCGGTGGCCGGGGTCGAGTCCGCCCCGCCCGGCGTGGTCGAGACGAGTACCAGCCCGCGCACGAGGTCCGGGTGCCGCAGCGCGAGGTGCTGCGCGACCATGCCGCCCATGCTCAGCCCGACGACAAAGGCGGGCGCGGCGTCCACCGACCGCAGGAACTCGGCGGCGTCATCGGCGAGGTCGGCGAGCGTGAAGGCGTCCTCGAAGGGGTCGGAGTCGCCCGTGTCCCGGTGGTCGGGGGCGAGGGCGCGGTACTCCTTCCCGACCTCCCCCACCATCCCCTCCCACCCGAGCCGCGAGCCACCTAGCCAGGCGAGGAAGAGGACGTTAGCGCGCGGCTGAGGCGGAGAAACCTCCAGGTATGCGAGGTTCCTGCCACCGACCGCGACCCGGTGAAAATCCTGTTCCGCTGACGGCTGAGAGCTGACGGCTGACCGCTCCACTAGAACCACGCCCCCTGCATCTCGAACGTCGTCCGGTCCGCGCTCGCCAGCAGGTCCGCGTGCGCCTGCACCTTCGGCAGCTCGTGGGTGGCGAAGAAGCGGGCGGCCTGGAGCTTGCCCCGGTAGAAGTCGGCGTCGTCGCCGCGCGCCTCGGGAAGTCGGCGGGCGGCGGCGATGGCCTGCCGCAGCCACATCCAGCCGATCACGGTATGCCCGAACATCTCCAGGGCGCTGTTCGCGTTCGCCAGGAAGAGGTCGGGGCCGAGTTCAGGCGCCCGTTCGAGGATGGTCTGGAGGGCCGCGCTGCTTTGGGTCATCGCCTCCACGAGGGCATAGCGAATCTCGTCCAGTCCTTCAAACCCGTGAGAGTCCTCCAGGTCTCCCCGCATCCGTTCCAACAGGACGTGTAGCCCGCGCCCGCCCGCCTGCGACACCTTGCGCCCCAGGAGGTCGTTGCCCTGGATGCCCTCCGTGCCCTCGTGGATGGGGTTGAGGCGGTTGTCGCGGTAGTACATCTCGACCGGGTAGTCGCGGGTATACCCGGCGCCGCCCATCACCTGAATCGCGTCGCTCAGCGCCTCCTGGCTGTATTTGCTCGGCCAACTCTTGACGATGGGCGTCAGGAGGTCGAGGAGGAGTTCGGTGTCCCGCCTGGCCTCCTCCGGCCCGGTCTCGATCTCGTCCTCCAGGTGCGCGGCGTACAAGCCGAGCGCGAGGCCGCCCTCCACGAAGCTCTTCTGCCGCAGCAACAGGCGCCGCACGTCGGCATGTTCGATGATGGCGACGGGTTCGCTCCCCGGGTCCTTGTTGCTCGCGTGCCGCCCCTGCCGCCGCTCGCGGGCGTATTCCAGGCTGGCGAGGTAGCCCGCGTAGCCCTGCATGACGGCGCCCATCCCCACGCCGATGCGGGCGCCGTTCATCATGTGGAACATGTAGCGCAGGCCCTGGCCGGGCTCGCCGATCAGCTCCCCGACCGTCTCGCCGCCCTCCCCGAAGTTCAGCAGCGTGTTCGTGGTGCCCCGGTAGCCCATCTTGTGATTCAGGCCCGCCAGCACGACATTGTTGGACTCGCCGAGACTGCCGTCCTCGTTCACCCGGTATCGGGGCACGATGAAGAGGGAGATGCCCTTCACCCCCGAGGGACCGCCCCTGATACGCGCCAGGACGAGGTGGACGATGTTCTCCGACAGCTCGTGCTCGCCCGCCGAAATCCACATCTTCGTGCCGGTGATGGCGTACGTGCCGTCCTCCCTCGGCGTGGCGGTGGTGCGGATGTCGGCCAGCCCGGAGCCCGCGTGCGGCTCGGAGAGGGCCATCGTGCCGAACCAGCGGCCTTCGAGGAGGGGGAGCATGTATTTCTGCTGCTGCTCGGGCGAGGCGAAGGCGCGTTGCAGGTTGGCGTTCCCGATGGTCAGGAAGGGATAGCTGCTCGTGCCGATGTTCGCGGCCTTGAAGTGGGCGTGCATGGCCTGGGCGACCACGTTGGGCAGCCCCAGCCCGCCCAGCTCCTCGTCGGCGTGGGCGCTGAAAAAGCCCGCCTCGCGGAAGGCCTTCATCGCCTGGGCGGCGGCGGGGACGAGTTTGACCTTGCCGCCTTCGATGTGCGGCTCGTTGAGGTCCGCCTCGCGGGCGTGGTTGGCGAAATACCTGTCGGCGACGTTGTAGGCGAGGCCCAGCACGTCGTCGTACACCTCGCGGGAGTGGTCGGCGAAGCGGGGGCGTCCGGGCAGGGAGGCGGTATCCAGCACCTCGTAGAGCTGGAATTGCAGGTCGCGGCGGGACAGGAAGGGGGCCATGCGGTCGCTCCTTTGCGTGGAAGAGGGTGGTGCCTGCTGCGGTCCCGTCAGCTTAGGCCGCGTGTACGCGCACGTCAATTTTGAACGCGGGCGTTCACACCCTGTGGCGGGACCCGTACACTGGGCGTCATCCAGCTCTTTCCCAGGAGGTTTCCCCATGCGTGCCCTGATCTGCGACCATTTCGACGAGCCCGAGGCCCTGACCGTCCGAGAGATTCCCGACCCCACCCCCGGCCCCGGCCAGATCGTCCTCGACGTGGAGGCGGCGGGCGTGAACTACCCCGACGCGCTGATGGTGCAGGGGCTCTATCAGGTCAAGCCGCCCTTTCCCTTCACGCCGGGGGCAGAGGCTGCCGGGGTGGTTTCGGCGGTGGGAGAAGGCGTGCAGGGCATCCAGCCCGGTCAGCGCGTGGTGGCCTTCACGGGCACGGGAGCCTTCGCCGAGAAGCTGCTCGCGCCTGCGAACGCCGTGATGCCGCTGCCGGAGGGGATGGACGCCGCCGTCGCCGCCAGCCTCCCCCTCGCCTACGGCACGTCGATGCACGCGCTCGCTGATAGAGCCCAACTCCAAGCGGGCGAAACGCTGCTCGTCCTCGGCGCGGCGGGCGGGGTGGGCCTCGCGGCGGTGATGATCGGGAAGGCGCTGGGGGCGCGGGTGATCGCGGCGGCGAGCACGGACGAGAAGTTGGCGCTGGCCCGCGACCACGGGGCGGACGAGACGTTGAACTACGTCTCGGAAGACCTGCGGGGCGGTCTCAAGACGCTGACGGGCGGCCAGGGGCCGGACGTGATCTTCGACCCGGTGGGCGGGGACCTCGCCGAGCCCGCCTTCCGCTCGGTCGGCTGGGGCGGGCGCTATCTGGTGGTGGGCTTCGCGGGGGGTGACATTCCGAGGCTGCCGCTCAACCTCCCGCTGCTCAAGGGCGCGTCGCTGGTCGGCGTGTTCTGGGGGGAGTTTGCCCGCCGTGACCCGCGCGGTAACGCCCGCAACCTCGCGCGGCTGGCGGGGTGGGTGGGGGACGGGACGATCCGGCCCCTCGTGAGTGAACGCTATTCCCTGGACCGCACGCCCGGGGCCCTGCGCGCTCTGCTGGACCGCCGGGTGACGGGCAAGGTGGTGGTCACGCCCTGATGACGCGAAGCCCCGAGACCCTCACCTTCTACACGACCGCCGAACTCGCCCGGGAGGCGGGGGTGACGCGGCGGACAGTCATGCACTACGCCGAGCTGGGCCTGCTGACCCCCGATCAGGTGACGGCCTCGGGGCGGGCGCTGTACGGGCCCTACGCGCTGCGGCTGCTGCGGGACGTGATGGACCTGCGGGTGCTGGGCGTGCCGCTCGACGAGGTGCGCGACATGGTGGTCTTGCGCCGCGCCACCCACGACATGGGCGGCACCTACCGCCGCGACTGGACGCGGGCCGACATCCCCCTCGGCGACGAGCGGCTGCGGGCGGTCCACGCCCGGTTGCGGGCGCTGAACGCCGCCTACGCCCGGCAGGCCGAGGGACTGGCCCGCTTCGACCGCTGGCTCACCAAACGCTTCACGGGGGGCGAAGTGGACCCGTTGCCCGAGCCTCCGCTGCCCGAAAACCTGGAGGGGTAGGAGGAGGGCCGGGACCGGCGGCGAAACTCGACCTCCGTCTCCGGACAGCGCGCGGGAGCGGCGTCGAGGACGGAAGAGACCGGGGAGGGCCCTCCCATCCGGGCGGCCAGCGCGACATTCGGTGAGCCGGGGAATGTGCCGCCGGGGTCGAGCAGGCGGTCCGGCACCCGGAACGATGCGGCCTCATCCCGCGTGCTCCCGAGCGCCACCGTTCTCAGGGCGCTCATGGAGGGACGGAGGCTGGTGCCGGGGGGGCGTAGGCACCCATGGACGACCCCACCGGGACACCGGAACGGGAGGGCGCAGGGCCGGGTCCCTGCCGTCCATCCCCCTCCTGTCCGGGTTCTGTGACAGGTTGCCCTTAGAATGTGGTCCCATGAAGCTTTCTCTCCTGCTGGCCTGTCCGGGCCCTGTGGCGCCGGGCACCTCCGGGAGCGGCCCACGTTCGTGTCGCCCTCCGCAGGCCCGTCTCCTGGCGCTCGCCGAGGTCCCGGGGCCATGAAGTCCCTCGACATCCTCCTCGTCGAGGACAACGCCGCCGACATCCTGCTGACCGAGGAAGCCTTCAGCGAGGCCGACTTTCCGCACTCGCTGCACCTCGCCCGCGACGGGGTCGAGGCCCTGGCCTTCCTGCGCCGCGAGGGCGACCACGCCGCCGCTCCCCGTCCAGACGTGATTTTGCTCGACCTGAACATGCCCCGCATGGGCGGCCTGGAAGTGCTCGACGTCCTCAAGGTCGATGCCGACCTGCGGAACATCCCGGTGATCGTGCTGACCACCTCGCGTGCCGAGCAGGACATCTGGCGCAGCTACAACCTGCACGCCAACGCCTATATCCCCAAGCCCGTCACCCTGGAGGAATTCGTCGAGGTCATCCGCTCCTTCGGTGCCTTCTGGTTCGCCACGGCGGCCCTCCCCCCCGACCACCAGCCGTAGGGGTTGGGGCGGCGGGCGCAGGAAGCCCCACCGCGAAACGTCCCCACAAGCGTGGGGAAAAGGTCATGTGCAACCTCATTTTGAACAACTCCTCGGGCCATCCCCACGGTGTGAGGAAGAGGGACGCGTGCCCGGTGGAGGCATCCTACCGGGTCAGGCCTCGCCCTCTATTGGGCGAGCATTGAACGTCGCCCTGGCCTCCCCCACTGGCGAGGTCCTAGAGGCTGTGTAAAAGGCGTTCCAAGTTGAGGGGAGAGGGTCTGTGGTGAGCAGAATGGGGGATGGTGCGACAAGGGTACCCGAGTGATGTCGATGACGAGACGTATCATTTCCTGCT
>NZ_JAHKSN010000020.1 GCF_018863415.1 Deinococcus aestuarii
TCTACAACCGCCGCCGACTGCACTCCAGCTTGGGATACGTCCCACCCGTCGAGTTCGCTGCCTGCTACACTGCCGCCCAGACGTGACTTGCCCCGCGGTCCGCCCGATTGGGTTCACTCCAACGTAGTCTATTCTACGGTGCTGCTTCAAACGGAACCAGCTTTTGGAGGTGGCTTCCAACTGACGGACGCTTAACACACCGCAGCCTGGACCAAGCACGAATTTGTACCAAGTTCAAAAACACAGGATTTACCGTCCTGGAGCCATATAACAGCAGTAACAGCGAAATTTTTACACTGCCGTCATGACGTTGACGGAACCTTCAAATCTGCCCCAGGTGGGGCAGGCGGAAGGCCTGCGGTTTCGGGACGGCCTCGCCATCGGTGGCGACGACGTGGTGATGGCTTTCACCTACACGCCCCTGTGTACGAATCCCTCGAACACGGACGTCTTGGAAGAGACCAGCGATTGCCTGTCCGATGTGTTCGCCGACCTGAGCCCCCACCACCGCGGCCGCGCCATCGTGGAGTTCACCGGCCAGGAGTGCCGTCACTGGCTGCTGCTGCACGTCGGACCCGCTGGGGCCCACGCGACGGCGCACATGATGGCCGCCCTGGAATTGCGCGCCGCGTTGCTGACGCGCCTTCGGGAGGCCGGGCTGAACGTGGAGATCGCGTCGGCGGAGGCCTGCAACGCTCTCGTGAACGGCTTTCCCCAACCCCACGTCGAGGACCGCCGCGTGGTGGACCATCACGGACGCACGGTGGTCACCCTAACCCTGCGCGAGAGCGGCGAGGTGACGCGGCCGGGCATCACCCGCGATCTGGTGCACTTCCTGTGCAGCGGAGACAAGCTGGCGTACCTGGTACTGGACTTTCGCAACAAGGTCAACGGGCTGTGCCGCCTCGACCTGAGCCTGGTGCTGACCGCCAACGACGAGACGGAAGGAGAGCATGCCGCCAGCCGGATGGAGGACATGGTAATGGACGGGCTGGGCGCGCTCGCCAAGCGGGACAAGACGCGGCGGGCAGTGCTGAACACGCTGCACCGCATGTCGCCCTTCGCGCGGGCCGAGGCCAAGCTCCCGGCGTGCGTGGCGAATGTCGCCCACCTGTTCCCACTCTGACCGCGTGATCGACCGTGCCAGAAGAACGCGAGTTTTTGTTGACCGTGAGGCCGCGGCCGCGCGCCAGGCTTTGCCGCCGCACCGGGGTGTGGCCCGTTTCCATCTTCGACAACTCACCGATTGGAGGGGTGAGCGGCCGTGATCCTGCTGCCTGACCTGAACCGGCGCGACGAACATGCGCACGAGCAGATCGACGCGCTGGACGGCGATCTGGAGACCCTGTACCGCACCTACGCCTACCTTCCGGTGGTCAATGCCCTGGTGTCCGGCTGGCGAGGGCTGTACGTGCAGTTCGTTCGGCCCCACCTCTCCCCTGTCCGGGTGACGACCCTCCTGGACATCGGTTGCGGCGGCGGAGACGTGACCCGCAACCTGATGAGGTGGGCGGACGCGGACGGCCTGCGCCTGGAGGCCACCGGCATTGACACCGACCCCCGGGCCATCGACTACGCCAACAGTCTGCCGCCCTACGCCGGGCTGCGCTTCTACCACGTCAGCAGCCGCACGCTGGTCGAGCAGGGACAGCGCTTCGACCTGGTGGTGTCCAACCACATGCTGCACCACCTGACCGACGACGAGATTCCGCCGCTGCTGGACGACTGCCGGAGGCTGGCCTGCCGGGAGGTGTTGCTGAGTGATCTGGACCGCAGCCGCTTCAGCTACGTGCTGTTCGCGGTCTGCACCTGGCCGTTCTTCCGAAATTCCTCGATTAAGCAAGATGGCCTGATCTCGCTGCGCCGGGCCTTTACCGCCGAGGAGCTGCGCGAGCGGCTGCCGTGCGGCTGGAGCTACCAGCCGCAGTCACGCTACCGTCATCTGGTGCGCTATTTCGCGCCCACCCCAACTGAGGTGAACCCATGAGCCGACTGTCTGATCGCATGGAGCGGGTCAACGTGTGGATTGACCGGAACGAAGAAAAAATCTACTGGCTGATGCTTCCCCTGGCCGTGTGGATGAGCCTGGCGGACTTCCGGGACTCCCGGGAGTCCCGGGAGCACCGCCGCAGGGCACATTAACCTGCTTTCTCAGGACGTGGGGCGCCGCACGAAAGGTCTCGTGGGCGCCTTCGCGTCTTCAGAACGCGGAAACTTGGGGGAGGGCCGGAACAGGGCTGGTGTAAGCTGGGCACGTGCTGGACACGGATCGCCCACGCCATGAACTGATTCAAGACCTATACCAGTGGGGTCCGGCCCTAACCAGCGATCTTCGAGCCCGTTACCCCACGGTGGTTATCCGTGAACTGACGCAGTTGTCGGTCCTCGCCAGGCGAAAATTCACGGGTTTTGAAGTCTACCTGTTGACGGGAAAGGGGCTCAGGCGCTACGGCTACACGCTGCGCTACAACTACGTCCCGGCGCGTGCGACGGTCCTAGGGGCCCTGATCCTGCGTGCCAAGGCGCAGGAGTTTCGAGAGAACGGGTACGTCGTCGAGCCCTACGAGGACTACACGAGGAAGGGTCGAGGCAACATCGTGCTGGTCACCAAGGACGGTGTAACCTCGGCGCTGATCGCACGAACTACGATTACGGTCAAAGGCTTACGCACGATTGCCGACCACCTCACCGAACACGCTCCCACGGTGAAGGACCTGAAGGTGTTCGTGCTCCCGGGCGATCATGACCCGGTGCTGGTGCATGCGCACACGGTCGGCGGCTTGCCGGTGACGCTCACGGAGGTGCCGATCTCCAGCATCACCCGGCCCAAGGGCAAAGTCGGGTCAGGCGAGGGAACCGAGGAAAGCGAGGCGGTGACAGCGGGGGGGTGAGGCGGCCGTCACGCCTGCCTCACCCGCTGTGCCGCTCCAGGTACTCCCGGAGCGCCTGATCAAGCTCGCTCTTGATGCTGACGCGCTCCTGGCCCCGCTTCCTGAGCATCTTTTTTGTGGCGACGTGAATCTGGAACCGCCGGGCAAGATCAGCGTCCAGGTACGAGGTGAACTTGACGTCCCCGGCCTCCGTGTCCTCGGGCGCCTGCACCACGGCCTGCTCGACCGGGGCGGTGACCTCGGCGGACGACTTGTGGAGGCGGTCCATCAGGCCGAACTTCGGGCCCTCGGTCTTCCCTTTAGCGGACATGGTTCAACACCTCGCGCGAGATCAGCTCATAGTCCATCCAGACCAGCTTGGCGTAGCGGTCGCCCTTCACGTCGCGGACGCAGATGCCCTCCCGCGCCGCCTTGCTGACGGCCACCGCGTGCCGGACGGAATGGTGGAACAGGGGAATGTCTGCGTTGTCCAGCTCCAGCCGCATGTCCATCCCGTCGCTGTTGGGGGCGGGGGGAACGTCGGTCAGCAGCACCCGGTAGTTGGTGGTGCCGCCCTCCAGCAGGGGTTGCAGGGTGGCCACCAGGCCGTCCGCGCTCACGCCGTCCGGCTTTGTGGGCACGATCAGCAGCGAGGAGTTGCGCGCCAGCGCCGCCAGCTCGTCGCGGTCTTCCCCGCCCTTGGTGTCCATCACGACGAACTCGTACCCCTGGCCCGGGTCAGCCCGCGCGATGAAGTCGGCGTAGAGCTGCACGTCAAACCCCCACCCCGCGTACCCCTCCTTCTTGGTGACCCAGTACCAGGCAGAGCGCAACTGCTCGTCAGCGTCCACCAGGAGCGTCCGCCCGCGTCCGGCCAGGTGCGCCGCGAGCGTCACCGCCGTGGTGGACTTCCCGACTCCACCCTTCTTCGAGGCCACACTCAAGACTTTCATGCTGCCAGCTTACCAGCAAACCGGCTTACCCGTAACCCGGCCTACCGTTTTACGGGTTTGCCGGTAAACCGGCGTCTGAGTGTCGCCCGAAGGCTCTTCGGCGCCGGGGAGGGGAGCGGCCCAGCGCCACACACCCCTAACCTCGGTGGGCTCGAACACCGGGCGTTTGCGCAGCGCGAGGCGGAAGGTGTGGTCCTGAACGTCGGGCACCCCCGGAAGGGACCGCGTGGCAGCGAACAGCAGCCGGTCCTCCCAGACGACGTGCCCAGCCTGCGCGAGCGCCCCCGCCACGGCGGTAAGCCACGCGGCCGCTCCCCAGCGCTCCTCGGGAGGCGCGTAGTGGCCGCTCCGGGTCCGCCGCACGCCCAGGCGCGGGAACGACCAGGTGAGCCGCAGCACTTCGGGCGGCACGTCCAAAACCTGCGCCGCCCCGGTCTCCGAAGAGAAGCGGGGGGCATCGAGCGCGCCTCGGGGCTTGAGGTGCCAGTGCGGACAGATGAACAGCGCCCACAGCCCGGTGTCCAGGCGAACCGTCCGCAGGTCGGGCGTGTGGCGGCTCAGGGCCGCGAGCGCGAGCACCGGCCAGGCTTCCTCGACCTCGGGCGGGATCGTCACGGCCCGCGGCTCCTGGGCCAGGTGGTGCAGCCGCCTGGCCCAACCTCGCTGGTGGGCCTGGACCGCCAACTGCTGGAGAGCCCGCAGTCCCAACTGCCGCACCCGCTCGCGGGGAAGGTCCCACCGCTTTGCCGTGACATCCAGCGGCTCGCGGTGCGTATGAAAGGCCGTCAGGGCTTCCCAGCCCCGCCGATCGCCGACACAGGCCACGGCCTCCGCCTGAAGAGGGGAGAGGTCGAAGGGGAAGGGCTCGCCCTCCGGCAACCCGTCGGTACGCAAGCCGTCCAGCACCTCGGCCCAGGCCTGGGGCAGCCGGGCAGCCGTCATGCGGCGGGCACCGCGGCCACCGCGTTCATCAAGGCACTCAGGCGCTGGCCGTCGCCAGCGGCCCGGTGGTGCCGGACGTCCAATCGGACGCCCTCCAGCAGGCACGCCACATCCAGGCCGACCCACCGGAAGCTGTCGTGGTACTCCGAATACTCGCCCCAGATCGCGGCACCCGCGTCCATCGCGCAGTGCCAGGGCAACTCCGGGAAGGTCAGGCCGTGCAGGGTGCTCGACCGCCGCAGCACGCGCCGGTCGAACGAAGCATTCCACGCCACCAGCTCGCGGCCCAAGATCAGCGGCACGAGCTGAGCGTACACTTCGGGCCAACTCGGCGCCGCCGCAAGTTCCTCGTCGGTGATGCCGTGCACTGCCCTCGCCTCCTCGCGTACCGGCCCCACTGGGCGTACCAGGGATTCAAACAGCACCTTGCCGGTAGGGGAGACCAGGGCGACCTCGACCACCTCCGCACCCTCGTCGATCCCCGTCGTCTCGGTGTCCAGGCTCAGCCAGTTGCCCCGGGCGACGATCTCCCGCAAGGCAATCCGCCCCTCCTCAGCCTGTTCGGCGAGCCAGGCCTCCCACTCCGCCTCCTCGCGCTCGACCTCGGCGGCCTCCTCGTCGCGGCGGCGCTGCTCGTTTTCTTTGCGGACCTCCTGGGCCTTCTGGAGTGCGGCGAGCTGGGCGGGAGTGGCCCCGGCACGCGGCATGGCCTGCGCGCGGTCATAGAGCACCGTTTCCTGATAGTGGTTGCGGCGGCCGTAGCGGATGGTCGCCACGGGCGGCCCGCCCGGCTTTAAGCCCTTCGACTTCAGCGCCGTCTTGGTCAACAGGCCTTCGGGCACGTCCCCCCACCAGAGGTAGTGTGGCAACTCCGGCACTGGGGGCGCAGGCGGCGGCCACCGGAGCGCCATGTTCTCCGCGAGCGGCACGGTCTTCTTGCCCTTCTGGTAGCGCAGGAAGGCGCGTGGTCCCTCGCGCGACGTGTGCGAGTCGCGCAGGTACACCACGGGCACCCACCGCCCCCGCACATGCACTTCCAGCGGCGTGCCGTTATGAACGGGGCGGCCCTCCAGCTCGTCGGTCCAGGTCTCGTCGTAAGCGTCGTGGGTCAGCGTGCGGTGAATGGTCGTGCCTTCCTGAACGGCCGTGGGCATGGGTCTCTCCTGATCCCTACAGGTAACACAGGTCCGCAAAAAAGAAAAGGGCGTGCAGGAGGAGAAAAATTGCTTCTTCCAATATAGATAGGGACAGTCCCTATCACAGAAGAAATACACCTCACGGCTCCACCGCGACCTCGAACTTCCCGACCTGGACGCCCGGCGGTAACCTGTCCTTGCGGGGCGTGCGGCGTGGGTGGACCGTCTGCACCTCGCCGAGCAGGCCACGCACCACCACCACCCCGACGCGGACGTTCTTCCTGATCTCGCCGCCCACCGTGCTCGCGTGCAGGCGGTAGGCGTCCCCAGTCCGGCGCCGGACAGTGAAGCGACGGCCGCGGCGAGCTTCCAGATGAAGAACGGGGGAGACTGGCCCACCTGGGAGTTGCTGCACCCCGCGCACCTCGGCGGTGCGGAGATCGAGGGCCTGGAGCCGGGCGATCAGCGCGCCGTGCTCGACCGTGAGGCGGGCTTGCAGGGCGGGCCAGTCGGCCGCCGACGCCAGGCCCTCCAGCGGGAAGCTGTGCTCGCGGACCCGATGGCTCTCCCAGGCCTGGTTGACGTGCAGGGCGCAGTGGTCCCACACCTCATCGAAAAACGAGGGCATCCGGCGCTCGGGCGCCCGCAGCAGCTCGGCGTCCCGGTAGGCCTGCTCGATCTCCCGGGCCTGCTGCGCCCACCGCGTCAGGACCTCCGCATCCTCAACGACCGCCAGAAACCGTTCAAACCCCCACTCTCCGGGTTCGGGCGTCTCGTTGCCTTCCGCCCACCATACGGCGTGTTCACGCAAGCGGGCCTGGAGCGCCGCGAGCTGCGGGGTGGGGTCGGGCAGGACAGGGGAGAGCGGCTTCGAGGAGACCATAGGGATAATCCCTATCGTAACCAGTCCACTCCACCCGTTTACACCGCATTTGCGCAATTCCGATGAGCGAAATCGGGCCATACTGTGATCCACATGAGTTGGAAGGCGTCCGCAAAAAAAGGTGAGGCACGCACGCCCCACATCTCCATGAGGGCCGAGCCCTCCGGCCAGGCTCTGGTGCCCACCCCTCCGGCCCGGTGCCGGTCGTGATCACCGAGGCCGACACCTGCCGCCAGTACGTCCTCCCCCACCTGTACGGGGCAGGCTGGAGCGACGAGCTGATCCGCGAACAGAAGACCTTTACCGACGGACGTATTCTGGTCCAAGGACGGAGCGCCAAGCGGGGCCGACAGAAGCGGGTGGACTACCTGCTGTACGCCAAGCGCGACTACCCCATCGCCGTCGTCGAGGCCAAGGCCGCTTACCTCGACCCGGCCCAGGGCCTCCAGCAGGGCATCGAGTACGCCACTATCCTCGACCTCCCCTTCGCCTACAGCACGAACGGCCACGGCATCGTCGAACACGACCGCCTTACCGGCCAGGAACGCGAGCTGACCGCCTTTCCTTCCCCGACTGAACTGGTCACCCGGCTGCGCGCCCACCGGGGCCTGCCCCCCGAGGCCGAGGATCGCCTGCTCATCCCCTACCACCTCGGCGACCGCATCCCCCGCTACTACCAGACCATCGCCATCCAGCGCGCCGCCGAGGCCATCCTGAGAGGGCAGAACCGCCTGCTCCTCACCCTGGCGACTGGCACCGGCAAGACCGAGATCGCCTTCCAGATCGCCTGGAAGCTGTGGCAGGGCCGCTGGAACCTGGGAGGCGAGCCCCGGCGCCCGCGCATCCTTTTCCTAGCCGACCGCAGCATCCTGGTGGACGACCCCAAGGACAAGGCCTTCGCCCCCTTCGGCGACGCCCGCCACAAGATCCAGGGCAGCGTCAACACCAGCCGTGAGCTGTACTTCGCCACCTACCAGGCCCTCGCCGAGGACGAGGCCCGCCCCGGGCTCTACCGGGGATACGCGCCCGACTTCTTCGATCTGATCATCGTGGATGAGGCGCACCGGGGCTCGGCCGGGGAGAGCAGTTCCTGGCGCGACATCCTGGAGCACTTCGCCCCCGCCACCCAGCTCGGGATGACGGCCACTCCGCTGAGAGAAGACACCCGCGACACCTACGCCTACTACGGTCAGCCCATCTACGAGTACAGCTTGGCGCAGGGCATTCAGGACGGCTTCCTGGCGCCCTACCAGGTGCGGCGGGTCATCACGGATGTGGACGCAGTGGGCTGGCGGCCCACGCCCGGAATGCGAGACGCTTACGGGCGGGAAATCCCGGACGGCGAGTACGGCACCAGGGACTTCGAGGCCACCCTGTCGCTGATTCCCAGGACGGAAGCGGTGGCGCGGCACCTCGTGGAGTACCTGAAGCAGACGGACCTGATGGCGAAGACGCTGGTGTTCTGCCACGACCAGGACCATGCCCTCCAGATGCGCACGGCCCTGGCCCGCTTGCTGCCTGACCAGATGCGCGAGTCCCCCGACTTCGTGGCCCGGGTGGTCGCGGACGAGGGCGAGATCGGCAAGGGGCACCTCGCCAACTTCCAAGACCTGGAAAAGCCCACGCCAGTGATCCTCACCTCCTCACGGCTGCTCTCGACGGGGGTGGACGCGCCGATGGTCAAGAACGTGGTGCTGTTCCGGGTGGTGGGGAGCATGGCGGAGTTCAAACAGATCATCGGGCGCGGTACCCGCGTGCGCGAGGACTACGGCAAGCTCTTCTTCACCATCATCGACTACACGGGGTCGGCCACACAGAAGTTCGCCGACCCCGAGTTCGACGGCCCGCCCATCAGCACCACGACGATCACCCTGGATCAGGACGGGGAGGTGGAAGGGGAGACGACCGTCACCGAGCCCCAGCCCGAGGACACTCCCGAGCAGCCCTGGGGCCGGGCGTCCCTCCAGAACGACGATGAGGGGGAGCCGGGCAAGCTCGTGGTGCGAGGGGGCGTGCAGGTGCGAGTGCTGCACGAGACGGTGCAGGAACTCGACGCGCACGGCAGGCAACTGAGGACAGTGGAGTTCACCTCCTACGCGGCTGAGCAGGTGCGCAGCCTGTACCTGACCGCCGAGGACTTCCGGCAGCACTGGGCGGACGCCCGGGAGCGGCGGGCCATCGTGGGGGCGCTGGAGGAGCGCGGGGTCGCCCTGGAACATCTGGAGCAGGTGATGGGCCGGGAGGACAGTGACCCCTTCGACCTGCTGTGCCACCTTGCCTTCGGGGCGCCCCTGCTGACCCGCAAGCAGCGGGCG
Source organism: Deinococcus aestuarii (assembly GCF_018863415.1). Lineage (NCBI taxonomy): Bacteria > Thermotogati > Deinococcota > Deinococci > Deinococcales > Deinococcaceae > Deinococcus > Deinococcus aestuarii. The sequence continues at coordinate 9,100 of NZ_JAHKSN010000020.1, forward strand.
GAGGCGGCGAAGCGGGGGAAACAGGACGTGTTCGCCACTTTCGGCGGATTGGCTCTGACCATCCTCGACCAACTGCTGGACCAGTACGCTGCACATGGCATTGACGAGCTGGGGGGGACGGCGGACGTGTTCCGGGTGCTGCCTGCCACCCGGCACATGAAGCTCGGGGAGGTCGGGCGGGTGTTCGGTGGCCTCCCCAAGCTGCGGCAGGCGCTGGACGAGCTGCCCCGGCTGATCTACGCGTAGGAGACTGACGATGGAATACGACAACTTCATTCAGGACTTTCCGAGCCGCTGTGAAAGGTTGTGGCAGGGCTGGAAGCGGGACCACCCAGGACACGGCCTCGACGATCTGTCGGTGACCGCCATGCTGTGCATTGCTATGCCAGGCCTGTTGATCCCGATGGAACGGCTTCAGGAGAACCAGAGGTACGGCTCCCACCGTGACCGCAGTCTGTTTCAACAGGCGACAGAGCGGGTGGACAACCTTACCCACCGCCCCCTGTCCACCCTGCCCTCACCCTGGGCCGACATCATTCACCAAGCCCGGTGGGCGATTCGAGAGCGGCCAAGTGAGCGAAGTGTAGTCGCCACCGGGTCCTTCCCCGACAACTACCAGCTCTGGGAGTTCTTGCGGGTTATCCGCAACGGCCTCGCCCACGGCAACATCGACACCGGCGGGGAGACCGTGATCCGGCACCTCTCCTTCGCCACGTCCACCCTTGCTGCACGGAAGCTGCCGGGGCTTCAGAACGGCTACGAGATCGTGACCCTACCGGTGTCGGCCTTCCGGGGGCTACTGGACGCTTGGTTCCAGCTCATTCACACCCTGCCGCTGCCGAGCGGGATGATTGAGGACGCCGCGGACTAACAGCCTGTCCTGACACCCCTGGCTGAGCAACCTCACGCCTAGCCCTTTCCCCAAGACAGCGAGAGCTGGCACGTCGTTCAATCTGTTCCAGATTCCAAGGAGCGTAGATGCCCGTCGAAACATCCATCTGGCGAATTGGCGAGAAGGTCGAGAAGGTCCCCTTCGTGCCCCTAGCGCTGGAGAGCAAGCTCCAGCAGGCCCTGGAGCAGAACCTCAGCATCCTCGACCCCGGCCTGATGCTGGTGGGCAAGCAGGTTCGCACCGAGAACAACAAGTTCATCGACCTCCTCGCCATCGACCCCGATGGCGAATTGCACGTCATCGAACTCAAGCGCGACCTGACGCCCCGGGACGTGGTGGCCCAGGCCCTCGACTACGCCGCCTGGGTCAGGAAGCTGGGCCGGGAGGAGATTGCGCAGCTTTACGCCGACCACCACGGGGGGCAGAGCCTCGCCGAGGGCTTTCTCCAGACCTTTGACCTGCCCCTCCCGGACGTGCTCAACGCCGCCCACAACCTGATCATCGTGGCGGCGGAGATCGACCCCGCGACGGAACGCATCGTGCAGTACCTGGTCGAGTACAGCGTGCCCATCAACGTGGTCTTCTTCCGTCACTTCAAGGTGGGGCAGGACGAGTACCTGGTGCGCTCCTGGCTCATCGACCCGGACCAGGTGGCCCAGCAGGCGGAGCAGCGCCCGAACAACAAGAAGCGGCAGCCCTGGAACAAGCAGGACTACTACGTCGCCTTCGGCGAGCGTTCCTGGCGGAGCTGGGAGAATGCCGTCCAGTACGGCTTCGTGAGCGCCGGGGGCGGGCGGAAGTACACCCGGCCCCTGGAGACCCTTCAGCCCGGGCGCCGGGTCTCGGTGTACATCCCGAAGACGGGGTACGTGGGCGTGGGCATCGTAACGACCTCCGCCACGCCGATCAAGGACTTCACCTTCGTGGTGGACGGGGTGCCCCGGACGGCCAAGGAGATGTCCTTCGTCGCCTCCGAGGCCCTGCACGACTACGACGACCCGGAGCAGTCGGAGTGGCTGGTCGGCGTGGACTGGCAGCAGGTGCGCCCCAGGACCGAGGCGCTGAGCGGCGGCCACCTCTTCAGCAACCCGACCATCGTCTGCCAACTGCGAGACGAGAGCACGCTCAAGGCCCTGGCCGAGCACTTCCCCAAAGCGTTCGGGGACGGCGAGGGCGCGGATGCGGCAGACTAGACCCCGATGACCCGCACCCGCCAACCCAAGGCTGAGCAGACTACCGCCCAGCGACTCTCCAGCGTCGTGAAGAGCGTGCGCGACACCATGCGCAAGGACAAGGGCCTGAGCGGCGACGCCGACCGCCTCCCCATGCTCACCTGGCTGATGTTCCTGAAGTTCCTCGACGACCTGGAGCACACCGCCCAGGAGGAGGCCGAGTTCGAGGGCCGCCCCTACCGCTCGGTGATCGAGGCCCCCTACCGCTGGCGGGACTGGGCGCGCAGCAACCTGACCGGGGACGACCTGATCGCCTTCGTGAACCAGGAGAAGTTCCGCCTCTCCGCGGACGACGAGATGCCCGGGCTCTTCGCCTACCTGCGCGGCCTCCAGGGCGAGGGCCAGCGCGACCGGCGCACCGTGGTCGCCGAAATCTTCCGGGGCGTGCAGAACCGCATGATCAACGGCTACCTGCTCAAGGAGGTCGTACAGAAGCTCGATACGCTGGACTTCACCTCCAGCGAGGAGAGCCACACCCTCGGCGCCCTGTACGAGGGGATGCTCAAGGAGATGCGCGACGCCGCCGGGGACGCGGGCGAGTTCTACACCCCTCGCCCAGTCGTCCGCCTGATCGTCAAGGCCCTCGATCCGCAGCTCGGTGAGACGGTTCTCGACCCGGCCTGCGGCACGGGCGGCTTCCTAGTGGAGGCCTTCGAGCACCTGCGGCTCCAGGTGAAGACCACCGAGGACGAGGAAACCTTGCAGGAACGCAGCGTGCTGGGAGGAGAGGCCAAACCGCTGCCGTACCTCCTCGCGCAGATGAACCTGACCCTGCACGGGCTGGAGACGCCGCAGATCGACCCGGGGAACAGCCTGCGGTACAACCTCAGCGACCTGGGGGACCGTGACCGGGTGGACGTGATCCTCGCCAACCCTCCCTTTGGTGGCGAGGAGGAGCGGGGCATCCAGAACAACTTCCCGGCGGACAAGCGCACCTCGGAAACCGCCCTGCTGTTCATGCAATTGATCATGCGCCGGCTTCGACGCCCGAGCGGCACTCACCGGGGGGGCCGGGCCGGGGTGGTGGTGCCGAACGGTTTTCTTTTTGCGGACGGGGTGGGGGCGCGCATCAAGCAGGAACTGATGGGGGACTTCAACCTGCACACCATCGTCCGGCTGCCCAATGGGGTCTTCGCGCCGTACACCTCCATTCCGACCAACATCCTGTTCTTCGAGCGGGGGGAACCGACGCGGGAGGTCTGGTACTACGAACACCCCCTGCCTGCCGGGAAGAAGAACTACTCCAAGACGCAGCCGGTGCAATTCGAGGAGTTCGCTCCGCTGTTGGAGTGGTGGGGGAACCGCGAGGAGAATGAGCGGGCGTGGCGGGTGGATGCCAGCGTCATTGCCGCGAGTAACTACAACCTGGACGTGAGAAACCCCACCTCCGCGCAGGACTTCGAGCACATGCCGCCCGAGCAGTTGCTGGCGGACATCGTGCAGAAGGAGAGGCGCATCCTGACCTTGCTGGAAGATTTACAGGCCGAACTGGGGCAGAAGGTGGAAGTGGTAAGCAGCAAATGAAGTTAAAAGACCCATCGCAAACACCACCAAAGACTGGTCTCCTAACTGCCGCCGCGAGGAAAGTTATTTTTGATTCCTTGATCCAAAAATTTTCTGTTGTTTCTGTAAACGATGTGATTGATGTTAACAATGGACAATCCCTTACTGCCACCGAAAGAAAGCTTGAGGGCACCTACGCTGTTTATGCGGCTGGAGGTCGAGTTGGATGGCATGACAAGGCCTTGACTACGTCCCCATTCGCTGTTATCGGACGAAAGGGGTCTGCGGGCAAAGTTACCTTTGCCCCTACCGGTGGATGGGTCATAGACACTGCGTACTACGCCGTACCCAAAGAATCCGGTGAACTTGATCCACAGTATATGGCGCACGCTTTAGCTGCTCTCGACTTCTCTGAAGACATTATTTCTACAGCGATCCCCGGCATTAACCGCACCGCGATTTATCGCCACCAGCTTCCCTTGCCTCCCCTTGAAGTTCAAAAGGTGTGTGCAGCGTTTTTAGATGCAATAGATTCCAACAGCGAAGTTCCCAGCCTGCCGCCCCTGCCTGAGCAGCGGCGCATCGTCGCCCGCGTGAAGGGAATGCTGGCAAAGGTGGAGGAGGCACGGGGGCTGGCGGCAGAACGGGACCGGGGTGCCCGGCATCTGCTAACTGGCGTCTTTTACTCCTTAACGGAGAATGCGCCCATCAAGACGTTGGCAGAAGTTGCCCCCCTTGTTCGGCGGCCCGTAGAAGTACGTGAGGGGGAGATATACCCCGAACTGGGCGTCCGTAGCTTCGGGCGCGGAACGTTCCACAAGCCTGCCCTCAGCGCCATTGAGGTTGGTGACAAGAAGCTCTTTCGCATTGAAGAGGGTGATCTTCTCTTCAACATTGTGTTCGCCTGGGAAGGTGCCGTCGCTATTGCGAAAGCGGAAGATAGGGGCCGGGTTGGGTCGCACCGCTTCCTAACCTGTGTAACAGACAAGGGACAGGCTGAAGCCAGCTTCCTGAACTTCTACTTTCAGACGGCTGAAGGACTGGCAGCGTTGGGCGAGGCGTCCCCCGGCGGTGCTGGACGCAACCGTACCCTGAGCCTCAAGAATTTGGCCGCACTTGCCGTTCCGGTTCCGCCTCTTGAAAGCCAGCGATACTTTCAGCGGCTCCTCGAGAAAGTGGAAACCGTCTACTCCCAGCAAGCCAACTTGGCCCCTGAACTCGACGCTCTTCCCGCCTCTATCCTCGCGCGGGCGTTTGCGGGGGAGTTGTAGGTAGTGACAAGAGAACATGCGTTACCTGCGGGACCGTGAGCTGCGGATCGCCGCTGTCCGCACCAAAATGGCGAGGCAGCAGGGGGCCCTCGAACGGAAAACTAAGAGGCAGCCCCGGCGTGAAACTGCTGCCCACGTTGAGCAGGCCAAGCGGGAGGCGGCGCGGTTCCTGCCCAACGCCACCAAAATTGCCGAAAAGATTCGCGCTCAGGCGGAGGGAAACCCCCACCGCCGTCAGCAATGAATCCCAAGCATCTCACCGAGGTGAAGCCATGCAGGATCAGGCAGAAGAACTGAGACGCAACATCCTGATCACCCTCCAGAACGGCTCAAGAGCCAATCCCGACAGGTGGTTCCCGGCCCAGTCGCTTGCAGAGCCGTTGGTGGCAGACCGGAGAGAGCTGTACATCCTGATGGAGGAGTTGACGAAAGAAGGCTATCTGGAGACCACCCACATCTTCGGAGAGTTGGAAGAGCGGGCGGCGTCCCAGCCCTTCCGACTATCCAGAGACGGCGTTCGGGCGGCCAATCACATCCGGCAGCATGGGACGTTTCCGCCCGTTTACACACCGCCAACTCATCAGTACAACAACACGTTCCAGGCCGACCAGATCAACGTGCAGCAGGGCGACTACAACACCATGCACGCCAGTTACGCCCCCGGCATCGACGGGGAGGCCTTTGAACGGGCGCTGAAGGGCTTCAGGGAGAGCCTGCACCACCTGCCCGACCAGGACCTCCGGGAGGAGGGGGAGCTGCGGGCGGGTCAGCTCGCCCGCGCGGTACGCCAGGGCGATGCGGAGCCGCAAAAGCAGCGCTTCATGCAGTACGCGGAAGGGCTCAGACAGTGGGCGGAAACCACAACGGCCGTCGCGGTGACCTACAACGGGGCCGTCCTCCTGTTGCGAGTGTTCGGCGTCTATCTACCGGAACTCCCGGTCGCCCTGGGCCAGTAGTTCCGCCCGCTATTCAGGCCGGGAGCGCCGCACCAGGAACACCGTCAGGATTCCGAGAGAGGCGCTTCCTAGACTGCACTCGTGTGGCGCCCCCTGCTGATGCTGGCCCTGAGTCTCACCCTTCCCCGTACCCAGGCGACAGCAAGTGACGTGGACGCGGTGGCCCGGCTCGTGCAGCAAGACTTCGCCCGCTGCGGGCAGCAAGTTACCCTCAGCCGTCCCCTGAGTCTCGCCGCCATGCAGCGGTTCCAGGGCTTCACCGTGTCCCAGGCCCTGGAGCAGCAACACTACCGGCCCTACCGGGCACGCGGCATGAGCCTCACCTACCACGGGGACCTGAAGGGCCTGGCAGGCGCCCTAAGCGGCCGCTGCGCCGACCGCCTCGGCTACACCGAGTTCGGCCTCTCCACGGACACGCAGACCGTCCACATCATCGCGGCCACCCCCGCCCGGGTAGATCTGAACCAGACTGGGCGCTGGTTGGCCGAGTTCCTGGCTGTCACGAACAAGGCCCGCTTTCAGGGCCAGAAGTGCGGGGGCAAGCTGATGAACTCGGCACCACCCCTGACCTGGGATGCCCGACTCGCCGGGGCCGCCGCGCGGCACGCCTCCGACATGGTGCGGCTCAACTTCCGTGGGCACGTCAACCCACAGGACCGTGGCCGCGCGCAGCAACGGGCCGAGCGTCTGGGTTTCCGGGGAGTCGTGGGCGAGAACATCCAGTACGGGGCCATCTCGCCCCAGGAGGCGGTGAAGCAGTTGCTGACGAGCCCCGAGCACTGCGAGAACCTGATGGACGCCCGCTGGAAGCTCTTCGGCGGGGCGGTGGCGAACGGCACGGCGGATACGCTCTTCTCGACGTACTGGATCCAAGTCTTTGGAACAGAGCGGTAGCACTGGGCGCTGCACAACCTGCACCACAAGCCGCTGATCTGCGCCTCTGCTCCCCGGCCCGATCCCTTACCTTGGAGAGACGGAGGGGGCATGACCTTACGCAAAGGGCATATCTGGACGGCCAGCAAACTGGACTTTCTTGAGGAGTACCTGCCTGCCTTTCAACTGGCCTGCCAGGCCTTCTGGCGGTCCGGGCACTCCAACACGTACTACGTGGACGGCTTCGCTGGGCCGGGCCAGAACACCATCAACAGCCAAATCCGGGCTGGTTCCCCTCTGATCGCGGCCCACATCACCCCGCCGTTCAAGCACTACTTTCTCGTCGAGGCCAAGATGGCGGCCCACGCCCAGCTCTTGCAGAATTTGGGCGAGCCCGGATTAGCGGCCGTCCGTCCCCAGATCGACGTGCGCCGGGGCAACTTCAATCAGGAGGTCGATTCGATCCTGGCGCAGTTGAGAGGCGGGCTTCCGGCGTTCTTCTTCCTTGATCCCGAGGGCCTGGAGCTGGAGTGGGAGACGGTGCGCAAGATCGGTCAACGGGCGAGGGCCGACCTCTTTATCCTGATCTCAGGCAGTGGGGTCCTGCGGTGTTCTGCACCGAGCATGCCGGGCCACCACGACAGCGTGACCCGCTTCTACGGGCACGAGCGCTGGCGGCAGGTGCTGCACGGCGAGGCGTTGGACACCGCTTCCCAGGCCGGGAAGAAGCGCTTCGAGACGGCCGTCGAACTCTACGTCGAGGGCTTGACCGGCCTCGGCTTTACCCACGTCGATCAATTTCTCATTGCCACGAACAGCCGGAACGCTGACCTGCACGCTCTGGTCTTCGCCTCGAAGAACGGCACGGCGGTCAAGATCGCCCGGCACGTCCTGAAGAAACTCGACAAGAACCGCCGCGGGGACCAGCAGCCGCTCTTCCCCGGTTAGTCCGCCGATTGCGCTAAGGACAGAACGGGCATCTCGTCCCAGGTGCGGCCGTCGAGGAGGCGACCATTGGACTTCGGCCGCGTCCCACCCCACTGTTTGTGGAAGAAGGAGACGTCCGCAGCGAGGCACTGATCGCGGATGGTCCGCACCCACTCCACCTCGATGGGCCGGTGCCCCCGCCCTGACTCGCCACCCGTGATGACCCAGTGGATGCCGTCGAGGTTCAGGTCGAGTGGCCCGAGCAGCGGCTCACAGGACAGGAACCGGACACTTGCGGGCACCTGGCGCAGCAGGTCTATCCGGGAGGCATACTTCTGGGTCTCGACACTCACGCCAACCCAGACGTTCTCCGGCCAGGGCAGCAGGGGGGCCAGTTCCTCCAGTCGGTCGGCCCGCTTAGTCAGCACCTGGAACACGTGCTGTGGACACGACTGCATGACCTCGAAGATTTGTTGCAAGTACGCCAGCGGCATGTCCTCGTGGAACAGGTCAGACATGGAGTTCACGAAGATGCGGCTGGGGGAGCGCCAGGCACGGGGTTGCTGGAGCCGCCCGGGATGCAGGGTGAACTGGAACCCGGTGGGGAAGGTGGCCTGGAAGCGGCGGGTGATCTCCTCGGCGTAGCAGTGCTTGCAGCCGGGCGAGACCTTGGTACATCCGGTGGTCGGGTTCCAGGTTTTGTCCGTCCACTCGATGCCGGTCTTCGTGCTTGCCATAAACGCCCCGCTTTCCTCGGACGGCAGCTTACAGGACCACCCCGCCACGTGCGGACGCTCGGGGTGAACAGTCAGTCGAGGATACGGCGCAGGTGCAGGTAAATCTCGTACCAGTCCCCCTTGGCTTGGGGCCGCTTGCCGCGCAACTCGATGCGGGTCAGGGTCCGCACCCAGTCCGGCGTGATCTGCACCCCCAGCACCGGGTCAGCCACCAACTCGGCCAGCCCCCTGGGCAGCGCCGCCTCGGTCGCGCCGCCGTAGAACTCGACGCCCTCCAGCAGGTCGTGGACGGTGATGCCGTAGGCCCCGGCCAGCGTCTGCAAGGTCTCCAGGCTCGGGTTGGTGCGCCCCCGCTCCAGGTCGCTGAGGTACGGCACGCTGATCCCGGCGTTCTCGGCGATGTCTTTCAGGCGCAGCCCGCGCTCACTCCGCAGCTCGCGTAGTCGTTCGTGTAATTGCATGGTGACCTCCCAAAGGTACGCCCCCAGCATATTCCGAAGAGGCCAACAAAAGGCCGGTTCGGCGGCGCCCCGTGGTTTACGGCCACCCCTGTTCCAACAGCGGCGTGGCGATCACTTCGTTCAACACGAGTTCCGCCGGAGACGCCGCGACCCACACCAGCAGACGCGCCACCTCCTGGGGCGGTAACGCCTCCCGTTGAGACTTCGCGGCGCGCTCGCCCTCCTGCCGCGCTTCCGGCGTCCACTGTCCCCAGTGGGTGTCCAGCGCCCCAGGGAAAATGACCATCGCCCGAATGCCGTGTTCCCGCCCCTCGGCTGCTAGCGCCTGCGTGAACCCGCTCAGCGCGAACTTCGAGGCACAGTACGCACTCGCGTTCGCCCACCCCCGCTTCCCGGCGGTCGAGGAAATATTCAGGATCACCCCCCGCCCCTGCCGCTGCATCAGGGGGAACACCGCCTTGCTCAGCAGGAACGGCGCACGCAAGTTCACGCCCAACACCCGATCCCAGTCCTGGGCGCTTAACTCGACCACTCGGCCCGGCACGTCCGTCCCGGCATTGTTGACGAGCACGTCCACCCGGCCGAATGTTGCCGTCACCTCCGCGGCCGCTCGCTCGATGGCCTGCTCGTCCTCCAGGTCGAGGGGCAGGATTAGGGCGCGGCGCCCGAGGGCCTCCACCTCACCGGCGACCTCCTGAAGGTCTCGGGCACTGCGGGCGATCAGCACGATGTCTGCCCCAGCCTGGGCGAACTCCACGGCGGCGGCGCGGCCCAGGCCGCTGCTGGCGCCGGTGATCAGGGCCACCTGACCCTGCAAGGAACGTGTGTCGGTCATCCCGGCACTCTAATGGGGAGGCCGAACGGGTGTTGATCGTCGTCTTGAGGCTGCGCTTGGTATTCCGACCTCAAGCCCTAAGATGAAGCGCGTGCCCTACACGACGTTGAGTGAGCAGATGAAAAACCTTTCCAACCCACAACGGAGCGACGCCTTCGTGAAACGGGTGCGGGAGGCGGTGCGAACGGGCGAGTTCGAGGCGGCGCAACTGCCTGAGCGCGTGACGCTTCCCAAGACTTTCCGCAGGCGAGGCAGCGACGAGACGGCGACCCGGGACACCCGCGAGCTGGTGATTGAGCTGACGCCCCAGTACGAGGCCTGGTTCCAGCAGGTGAACGAGGAACTGGCAGCGGCCCCCAGCCGCAGCGCCCGGGTCAAGCTGACCGTTGAGAACATCGAGTCGGGAGCGGTGGATTTCAAGACGCTCGCCGAGGAGACCAGGCGCAAAATGCAGGCCGCCTATGACAAGGGCCAGCAGCTCGGCAAGTCGCGCGCACAGAAGACTAAGGGCACCAAGGCCAAGACGACGCGAGGCCGCACGACTAAGGCCAAGAAGTAGGTCCCTGAACCCGGGTGCATAAGTTGACTTCCCGTGCATCCGACGCTAACTTAGAGAAATCAAGGCGGCCTCCGGGCCGCCTTCCCCTTTGAGTGCTGTTCAGCTCAATATCTGCGGGCGTGGACCCTCATGCGGAGGCCGCCGCGGGGCCGCAGGGTGATGGATGGACCCGGACGAACCGGCGCGGCCAGGCGCAGGCGGAACCCCGAGGCCAGGGTCGCCAGGAGCAAAGCCGCCTCCATCTGGGCGAACGCCTGGCCGATGCACACCCGTGGCCCGCCGCCGAAGGGAAAGTAGGCGTAGCGGGGCAGCGAGCGCTCGAAGTCGGGGGCGAGCCAACGCTCGGGGTGGAAAGCGTCCGGCTCCTCCCAGAACCGGGGGTCGCGGTGGGTGACGTACTGGCTCATCACGACCCGCGCCTCGGCGGGCAGCGCGTAGCCCCCCACCTCCCAGGGCTCACGGGTCACGCGCCGTACCGTCCAGGCCGGGGGATACAGCCGCAGCGTCTCCTTGATCACCGCCGAGAGGTAGGGCAGCCTCGGCAGGGCCGCGAGGCTGGCTGCCTCCGTCCCCAGCACCTCATCCAGTTCAGCGTGCAGGCGTGACTCGGCGCTCGGGTGGGTGGCGAGCAGGAAAAAGGCCCAGGACAAGGTGTTGGCGGTCGTCTCGTGCCCGGCCAGGATCAGGGTCTTGACCTCATCGAGCAGTTGCTCCGCGGACATTGGGCAACCGTCGTCGTCACGGGCCGCGAGCAGCATGGACAGGAGGTCGCCCTCGTCGCGGTCCTCCTGGCGCCTCTCGCGGATCACGTCCTCGATGGCGTGGTTGAGGTCGGCGATGGCGCCGTCGATTCGGGCGAATAGGCGGCGCCCCAGCGGGGGCACGAACCGGGGCAGGCCATGCACGAAGTGGTCGTACTCACTGAGCACGGTATCGAGCCCGGCGCTGATGGTGCGGGTCGCCGTGCTGCCCGGCTCGGCGCCAAACAGCGTCTTAGTCACCACACCGAGGGTCAGGCGCATCACGTCATCGTGGACGTCGCGCACCTCGCCGTCGCGCCACGCCTGCCGCGTCCGGGCCGCCAACGTAACTATCGTGGCCGCGTAGTTCTCAATGCGTGCCCGGTGGAAGGCAGGCTGGGCCAGGCGGCGTTGCCGCCGCCAGAAGTCCCCCTCGCTGGTCAGCAGACCGTGGCCCAACAGCGGGTCGAGCACCGGATCGCCTCTCAACCCCTTGTCGAACAGCCGTCCGGTCTGCACGTGCGCGAACTCGATATCGCGCGGATGGGTCAGCAGGTACAGTTCAACGTCCCCGGCGACCAAGCGGATCACGTCCCCCTGGGTGCGCGCGACGTGCTGGAAATAGGCCAGCAGATTCCAGGCCAGCATGGGCGTGTGGCCCAGACGCGGAAATGCAGGTGGAGACGGCGCGGCAGTCACGTGGTCATGTTACGGGGACGGCTGAATCGCTCAACGTTGTCGAATCATTCTGGCGGGCCTACCAATGCTGAGCGTGTCTCAACTCCTGTCGGGATACCCTTTGCCTCTTACGACGAACTTCATTCACCGGATGACCTGCGCCGCCACGTCCTAGTCAAGAGCCACCCACGTCCGCTCAGCAGTCAGGGCAGACAAGCCGAGGCGCGGCGCCCAGGTGAGATGGAGCGCTCACTTTCCCCCACCGCTCGCTAGCGTGGGGCGTGCCCCTCAGGCTGCACTCCGAATTAGCTCGACTCCAAAAGGAAGGTCGGGAAGGGCCGCCCAGTTCTGTTCGGCTGTCATCACGTCCGCCCCCAACGCCTCCGCCGTGCCCAGGCACAGGGCATCGCCCAGACTGAGATCGTAAGGCTTGCGCCGGGCGTAGTAGAAGCTGGCTGCCCGCTGCGCGCTGACCTCGAAGGGAATCACCGTGAGGAGCTGCCCGAGCTGGTGAATGCGGGTCCGCACCTGTTCCGGGGTGAAGGTCCCGTCACTGACGAGCTTGCCCTCGACCTCGATGAGCTGCACGGTGCTGACCAGGTGCTCGCGCCGGGCAGTCGTCAACGATTTCAGGACCCTCTCCCCTCCCGGCTCTTTACGGATAAAGGCGGTGAGGGCACTGGCATCGATCAGGAGCGGCCGGGTGCTCAAGGCTTCTCCCGCTCGGCCTCGGCACGTCGCTCGTCAAGGAGTTCCTGGGTGAAGTCGCGGCCGTCTTCCTCGGCGAGGCTCCCGTACAGCTCCTGGGCCAAGTGGTGTCTAGTGGTGAGTCGCACCTGCTTCCCCTCCACCATGTAGAGCAGAGTGTCCCCTTCAGCCACCTCTAGCGCATCTCGTACTCCTCGGGGAAGAATAGCCCGATACTTGGGGCCAAGTTGGCCGGAGTACACCTGCGGCTCTATGGGGACACTTTTCGTCATAGGGACACTTTACCAAACTCAACGCCCCTCCCTTACCCTACCCTTCCGGTAACAGGTCTTACCAGAAAGTGTTATTGTGGAGAAGACACTAAGGGACACAACCTCTTTCTGGGACATCGGCCCCCCTACAGGGTCATCCCCTCCTGACCAGGACATATTGCGTCTCCTGTGCCCCTTACACACCACCGAGGTCACCTTGAGCCCACGCCACACCCGCCACCTCGCCGCTGCCCTTCAGCAGGACCTCCACCTCCGGCCCGAACTGGCCGGTCCCACCACCTGGAGCGCCCTGGGTCAGGCCACAGTGGAGGCCCGCATCTGCACGGCTGCCGACGCCGCATCTAGGCGCCACGCCCTGCAACGCGCTCTCCGACCCGTCCTCATCGCCGTGCACGAGGCCGGCCACGCCGTCGCCCACCTCCAGGGCGAGCGGGACCTCGGCGCCCGCCTGCTGCGGCTGGAGTGGTACGGCCCCGGCCACGCTGCACGTCCAGCCCTGGGCGTCGATGCGGCGACCCTGGCCGAGAGCATCCCGTGTGCCCATCCCAGCCTGACCCGCGCCGCGCTGTTCGCCGTGCTCGCCGGACCACACGTCGTTCCGGCGGTCTTTCCCCGGGCGGCCGCCGCGGGACTCGTTCCAACCGAGGAGTGGGGTCCCGACCTGGACTTCGCCGTGGAGATTCAGAAGATGATGTGGGGCTTCTTCCAAGATGCCCGTGCCCTGCGCAAGAGCGTCCTGCGGCGGATTCGGGGGGAGGCCTTCGTCCGGGCGGTCTTGCCAGTCGCCCGGGCGTTCTTGGATTGTTACCCGAACGGCACGCTGGAGGGCGAGCAGGTCCGGGCCCTTTGCCGAAGGGCTGGAAGGAGAGTGGCGACGTGACCCTGGACCTGTACCGGCACGGACACCTTGCGCCGTCGCGCGCGTGGGTGAACCTCCAGCCGGAGGAGCGGCGGCGCCGGGCGGTGGCAGCCGTCGCGGAACAGGATATGGGGACGCTCCTCGATCTGCTCGAAGCCCATCACGTCCGCACCCACGGGCACGTCAGCAAAGAGACCTTGCGGAAATACCGGCTCGGGGCCCGCACCTGGCTGGAGTACGCCCAGGACAACGCCGTGAAGGTGCTGCACCCGGAGACTGAGCACGCCGACCTCTGGGTGCGTGAGCTGGAGGTCAAGGGGAAGTCCCCTGCATCCGTGGGTGTGCTGCTCGCGGGAGCACGGGCGCTCTACGCCGCCCTGCGCTGGGCCAGGGCCACCACCGACCACCCGTTCACCGATGTGAAGCCGCGCAAGGACAAGCGGCGCCCCTGGGATAAAAGACAGCCCTACCCGGAAGGGGACGTGGGCAAACTGCTCGCCGTCGCCCCTGTCGAGATGCGGGTGCTGCTGCGGCTTGGAGGCATCGCTGGTCTACGCGCCTCGGAAATCACGGGGCTGAAGTGGGGCGACTTGGACCTGGAAGGTGGGGCCCTCACCGTGCGGAACGGGAAGGGCGGGAAGACCCGGCGTGTCCTGTTGTCCTCTTCCTTGATTGCGGACTTACGAGAACTCGGTCCGCAAAAAGAAAACGTGGCGGTGATCGGACGGACCCCGGAAGCGGCGCGGGGGAGACTGCGGACCCTCTGCCAGCGGGAGGGTATTCCGTACCTGGGCCTGCACGCGCTGCGGCACACGGCGGGGACGCGCCTGGTCAAGGCTGGCTTTCAGCTTCAGGACGTGGCCGAGCACCTGGGGCACAGCGACGTGCAGACCGCCCGCACCTACGGCAAGTGGGCCGACGACCGGCTCAAGGAGCACATGCGGGGAAGTTGACGTTTTCCTCCGGTGGGGCAGGGGCAGACGTATGGGCGGGCCGGAGGGTCCTACCGAGGGCTGCACGCGCTGGGGCATGAGCCGGGACGCGGAGGGTACATTCCAAGCTCACCCTGCACGACATGGCCCGCCATCTCGGGCACAGCAGCATCGAGACCACCCAAGCCTCCGCCGAATGGGCTGACGACCGCCCCAAGCGCGCGCTGAGCGGTGTTTCTAGCGACAGCTCAAGAAGCATCTGCATCGCGCGTAAGGAATAGGCTTACCCGGTCTGGAGTGGGCTCGGCCATTAGCTCGCCCTAGACACCACACAGCCCCACAGATCTTTCGACGAGTCACCCCTGGCACCGTTACCATAGTTCATGTCCAACTCCAGCAGCAAGACCCGACCCAGCTTGAGAGAAGTGCTGATTCAGCGCGGTGTCATTGCTCCTGTGGAGACTTCCACTGCCGATTTATTGTCACGGAATGGAAGGACTACCCAGCCGCCCTCAAAACAGCAGCCCGCCAAATTGAAGACGGCCAGAGATCAGGCCAACGCATTCATTTACCAGTTAAGCGAAAGTCGAATTTTGCCCTCTGGCTTTCGTGCTCGATGTCGTTGGCTTCTGGATGTTCAGAGCCTCTGCTTAGAGGCTGAGAGGTTTTTTGAGCTTCAATGGCCGCAGAAGACGCACGATCACATCAATCGCGCCATACTCGCGCAACTATGGAATATAATTATTGCGTCGCGCAAGCACTGGCTTGGAGTGGCATTAAAGCTTACTTACTCACCAGACCCAGCCAGTGATTTGCAGCTTCTCAAGAGCTACAATGCTATGCGCGAAAGCTTAGAAGATGAAAACTGCTTTAGGAGTCCTCGAGTTCGCAAATACATCCTTGAATTCTTGCGAGAGCACAAGCGTGAACTCGACCGTCAGGCCAATATCAGGACTTTCTATGGAGAGGGTTATAAAAATCAAGCGGCGTCGAACAGCAATACCACTGTTCGACGCCGCGGGCGGGTTAGGTTCGTCCGCTAATTGTCACCGGAGGCGTAATTTAAGGATGCGCTGGATTAACGAGCGTCAAAAACGTCTTGAAGTGTGGTGGCTTGCACGTACTGTGCGTTTCCCGACTCGGCATCTGCAACGGCCGCAAAGTGCTCCTTGGCACAAGCAATCTTGCCCTGCTCAGTGGGCCGCAACGCTTCTGCAAACAGCGTGCCCTTGGTCTCCACCACAAAGTACAGGCGTTCTACACTGTTCTCTTCCAATACGACTGCCCAGTCGGGATTGTAGTCGCCCAGCGGTGTTGGAACCCGAAACCAATCAGGTAGCTTGGCGTAGACCTTGACGGCACTGTTTCTCTCCAAATCTTCCGCGAAGCCGCGCTCGATATTGGGAGAGTCGTAGATTACGCGGTCGTACACCGACTTGGTAGCGGCCAAGGTGTTTTTCAGGTAGGCCGAGATTTCTTGGTCCAGCAGCTCCTGGGCGTACCAGTCGCCGGTCTTCTCGTACTTCACACCGCTCACCAGCAACGCCCGCTTCCGGGTGTTGATGGCCTCGGCCGCCGCCTCCAGGAACGCTTGCGGGTTGCGCTGGAAATCATTCAGGCGGCCACTTCCACGCACAATCTCAGCCAGGGTCCGGCGGGTGAGCTGGGTACGATCTTGGAGCACGCCCAGCAGGTCAGGAAGCACGATGTCGGCTTCCCGCAAGGCGGTTGGCGCGTGGGTCTGACTCAGCGTGGCCGTCACCCCGCCCTTGTCGATGCCGATGGCCGCCACCATCGTCTGCACCTGCGTGCGCGGAACAGGAGGCATCTCGGCCAGGGCTGCCGTGCAGGTGCGGATCAGCTCGGCCGTGCTGAAGTCCACGCTGTAGCTGGTCTTGGCACAGATACGCTCCCAGAGGGCCTGAAACTCAGGGCTGTCCAGCACCGCCCGGCGCGTCCGCACCGTCACGCGCTCGTCCGCGTTCTTGATCTCCAGCTTGCCCGCCAGCTTCGTGAGGGTGGCCTCTACGCCCGCGCGGACGGCCTCGAACTCGGGCGGAAGCCGCACGGTTCCCGCCCTCAAGTCATTCCGCAAGGTGTCCTGAATCCTGCCGTCGCGGCCCACATACCCCGCCGCTCGCAGGTGGGCATGGAGTGCCTGGGAACGCTCAAATCCCAAGGGCTCGGGCTGACCATCCGAGCCCGCGACCGACAACCCCGCGAACACATGGGCTTCCACGACACCGAAGCGGATGCCGGTGTCCTGCTCGATCTCCTTTTGCAGGCCCTCGGCGAACGCCTCGTAACTCTCGGTTGCCACCACGGTCAGCACATTCACGCCGTCGTCGCGCACCCGTTCGCCCTGCTGGTTCACCGCCAGGCGCAGGCCACGTCCGATGGTCTGTCGCCGCTGGCGCTCGGTGCTCATCTCGCGCAACACGCAGATTTGGAAGATATTCGGGTTGTCCCAGCCCTCGCGCAGGGCGCTGTGCGAGAAGATGAATTTGAGCGGCGTGTTCAGGTCGAGCAACTTTTCCTTGGCCTGCATGATGAGGTGGTAGGCGTCCTCGTCGGCGGCTGTACTGCCGGAGGTGTCCTTGTAAGTCTCGACCGTCTTGCCCCCCACGCGGCGCTTGTCCACGCTGAAGTAGCCGTCATGCACGGCACTGGCCGCCTGGGTGAGGTCCACGCCCTCAAACAGGGCGTGGTACTTGGGGAGGCCCGCCAGGCGCTTGTACTCCTGCTCGAACATCTCCGCATATTTGCCGCGCTGTGGGGTGCCGTCCTCGGCGTACAGGCGGTAGTTGTCCACGCGGTCGATGAAAAAGAGACTCAGCACTTTCAGGCCACGTGGGCGCAGCCGCAGTTCCTTGTCGAGGTGCTCCTCGATGGTGCGGGCGATCATGGCGCGGACCAAATCGTCCTCGTTCACGCCACCGAACTCCTGCCCTTCCTCCAGCCACTTCGTGTCGCCGGGAAGCTGTAACTCCACCAGCTTCTCCTTCTTGGCGGCGCGAATCTCACCTACCCGCATTCCTCGGTAAAGTTCGCGTTCCGTTTCCTGCTCCAGATCAAAGCCGCTCAGCACCGTCACGTGCTTGCGGCGCACCCTGCCGCCCTCCTTGACATCCAGCTCCAACACGGCGCTGGGAGCTGTTCTGGCCCGGCCCGGCCGCACTTCCAGCACGCGGACATACGGCTTGTTGTGACCGCTGCTGACTTGCAAGGACGCCACCTCAATGCCTTTGACCAACCGGCGCTCGTAGGCATCCACGGCGTCCAGGCGGTAAAGCATTTGTGCCTTGTTGAGGTGGGTGGCGCTGTAGCGCAGCGTGCACAGGGGATTGAGGAGCCCCAGCGCCTGCTTGCCCTTGCCTTCCTCGCCCCCGTCCACGCTCTGAGGTTCGTCCACGATGACCACCGGGAGCGTGGCGCGCAGCAGGTCAATGGGCTTCTCGCCGCCGGTCTGCTCGTTGGGCCGGTGAATAACGCGCTCGGCCCTCTTGCGCCCGCGCCCACCCGTCGGTACGCCTTCGCCCTCCTCAGCAGCGTCCTGCACGCTGTACAGGCTCTGAATGGTCGCCACCATAAAGCGCAAGTGGTGACTGGTCGCAAAGTCACGCACCTGCCCCAGCCTGCTGCTGTCGTAGGTGTAAAAGTCGTATCCCCGCGCTTCCGGATACAGGCTCTGAAAGTGTTCGCGGGTCATTTCCAGCGTCTTGAGCACACCTTCCTTGATGGCGAGGCTAGGCACCACGATGACGAACTTGGTGAACCCGTAGCGCCGGTTGAGTTCAAAAGCCGTCCGCAGGTAGACGTAGGTCTTGCCGGTGCCCGTCTCCATCTCGATGGTAAAGTCGCCGCCCAACGGCGGAGCAGAGGGCGCGAGGCCGTTGCGAAGCTGTACCGCGTTTAGATTGGCCTGGAGTTCGTCGGGCAGCAGAGCCAGGCGGTTGCCCACCCCCAGGTCGGTCTCCACCAGCCCCAACGTTCCCTGATTCCCGCGCGTGCCTGCCGTCACCGTGAACTGCGTCCGGTCAATCTGCTGCCCGCTGAACAGGTCGGCCACGGCCTCAATGGCCTGCGCCTGAAAGTCCAGCGTGGACTCAAATTGAATCTTCATGTCGGTTCCACACGCTGACAAACATCCAACAATTCGCGCATCGTTCTGCCATCTTTAATTTTTAGGACGGACATTTCTCTTTCTATTCCTAGATACTCGTCGAAGCTCCGCCTAAAGCCAGCTTCGTTTAACATTCTTCTGCTCGCAATAGCCAGAAGCTTGCCGTAAGAGTAGAGTCTCTCCATATTATGCAAGGTAATAGCCTCTACTACAGCAAACTCCGCCGTGTCTCCACGCCGTGTGTTTTTGATTTCAACAAAGATACTGCCATTCTCAGCGGCATCCTCTCTCGAAGCCTTTTCACTGTCAGATAAAGTTTCCCTTGTACTCGGAAGTCTGTAGTAAGCACGCACGTTAATGTCTTTTACCTCATCTTTGGTAAAAGGAAAGTGCATTCTATCGATTATATTGGGCCAACCGTATGAATGAGAATTAGAAGACTTCACCGAACATAATAGGTCTTTACCGGACTCGTTTTTGAACCGTACGTCGTGACCCAAATCAGGCCGACCAGACATCTTGTCAACCGCCGACTCGGCAAACCTCCCATTTGATCTTAGGTACTTAATGGTTGCCAACTCAGACAGCTCACCCATGATGAGATGGTGCATTTTTTCAAGCTGTGTGCGACCAGGTAGATTTGACCGGTTGACTACGCTACCCATGAGGTTTGGGCAGACCTTCTTAATCTGATCGAAATCATCTTTGACGAAACTTAAATCGCCAAAAGAGATAGCGTCTTGAAGAGTAACAGTCATATCAAATGCTCCTCACAATCCAATTTTTCTTCAAACCTTTTGCCCGCTGCTCCAACAGCGCACTCAGGTTGGTCTTCGCCATGTCGTCTGCAAATCCGCTGTCCAAAAAGACTAGTTGGGTGCCGCCAACCGCGTCCTGTTGCTCAGCCCAGTCAGCAATCTCCTGGCCCAATTCACGGTAGTTACTCCCGTCGATACCGTACTCTAGACAGACCATCAGTGCCCCAGCGCCCACACTATGTACCTGTTTGCCCGCGATGACACGCGTCTCAAGAGGTGTCGTCAGTTCCAGGCCCAGCTTGAGCAGCAGCTCAAACAGCACGTCCTGCTGGGTACGCCCCGGCTTGACGTTCTCCACGGCCTTCAGGAGAGTGCCTTCCAAATCGACCTGTGCCGCCGCCGGGTCCCACTCATTCAGGTTGCTGCTGTCGAGTTTGAACACCCGGAAGCCGGTGTCACCCGCAAACATAGGATTCTCTGCCTTTATTTTGGCTCCGGCTCGGCGCAGGCGCTCCTTGGTCAGCTCGGCAAGAGTACGTGGCACGCCCAGGGAGTCACAGAAATCGGCAGCCGTCTTCTGGCCTGGTTTACCTGCATCGAGTAGTTCAGGAAATTGAACGAGGATGTACCGACGTTTGGCACCATCAATGGCATTCTGCTTGAGAACTGCGTGCCCCGTGGTCCCTGATCCAGCAAAAAAGTCGAGGATAAGATCCTGGTCCGCGCTGGATGTCTTTATCAGATGCGTCAGCAGGGACGTGGATTTGGGATAGTCGAACCCACCTTCTGGCATAAGCAATTGCATTTCCCTGGTCGCGTCCGTATTCATTCCAACGTCCGTCATCCAAGTTGACAAGGGATTTCTATCCGATTTCAACTCCGATGCAAACCGCTTGAGCATCGGACGTTTGGTTGTGTCCGCAGGAAAGAGAATTCTTTTCTCTTGTATTAGTCTATCCATGCTCTCTGGGATGTATGCCCATACCCTATTTGGGTTCGGCTGATAGCTTTTTCCGGTCTCCGGATCAGTAAGAATGTAAAACTGGTTGGGACGCAGGTCTTTGCCCATCCCCACAGTCAAATCCCCGGCCACCCAAGGACCTCTAGGGTCGTTATCTGGATTCGAGTAGCTGGCAAAATCCTTCTCTATACCGATAGAGAAGAAGTCTCCCCTCTGAAAAGCAACGATGTATTCATGGTCGGTTGAGATGTTCCTATCCGCCATAGCAGAGGAGGCACGCCGCCGCCACACGAACGAGCCCAAGAAATTCTCCTCGCCGAAAATCTCGTCACAGACTCGTCTCAAATTAGCAAACTCGGCATCATCGATTGAAATAAAGATGGCACCATCATCCCTAAGCAATTCTCTCGCCAACTTCAACCTTGGATACATCATGTTCAGCCAGTCGGTATGGAATCGTCCGCTGCTTTCCACGTTACTGCTGACGCGCCGACCTTCCTCAACTTGTCCGGTCAATGCCTGATAATTGGCAATGCTATCCGTGTAATCATCGGGATATACAAAATCTTTACCGGTGTTGTACGGTGGGTCGATATAGATCAACTTGACCTTACCCGCGTAGCCGCGCTGCAATAGCTTCAGTACCTCCAAGTTGTCGCCCTCAATCATTAGATTCTGCGTATTGTCCCAGTCCACACTGCCGGTTGAATCAGGACGCAAGGTGGCGCGGGTGGGTGTCAGAGCATGGCGACGGGCAGCGGACTTGCCGTGCCAGTTCAGGCCGTACTTCTCGGGTCGCTGGTCTAATTGCGCGCCGAGCAATTCCCTCAGGACTTCAAAGTTCAGATTGCCCTCGTTGAAGGCTTCGGGGAACAGTTCTCGCAGGCGCTCGACATTCAAGCTCAGTCCGTCGAGGCTGGCAGTTTCAGGGTCACGGGGAAGGATTTTTTGCATGGAGTCTCCGGTGAACAGGGTGAGCCAACAGCATCAAGCCTGAATGACCGTCAGGGCGGCGAAGTCCCTGAAGTCGTTGGTGTTTAGGGTGAGCAAGGCGCCTGTCCTGTGCAGGGCGTGGGCGCCGACAAGATGGTCGATCAGGGGCCGCTGGCTGACCGACACTTTGGCCAGTCGGCGGCGTTCGCAGAGGGCGGCGTGAACACGGCCTGCCTCGTCCCAGATGGGCAAGGACATGACCGGGTCCACCGCAATCCTCATAGCGGTCAAGGTGGCGTCCAGGTCCGCCTTGCTGATACCTGGAATGGCATGCAACTCGGCGTACACCGCGCCACAGATGCATAGCGGGTGACCGACGGTCTGAAGACGGTGCAGGGTCTGGGCGTTAAGCTGACCCTGCACGGTATTCGCCCACAGGTCCACCAGGATGTTGGTGTCCAGGGCAACGGTCACTGGCGCGTCGGTCCCCGGAGGAGCTGTACCACGCCGCCTTGCCGCCTTCACTCGGGCACCGTCAGGAAGTCTTGCAAGCTCACCACACGCGCGCCAGGGCCTCCCTGCAAGAAGACGTCCCGCTCGCCCCGAACCTGCTTCACAATCTCGGCAGTCGTCTGGCCGTCCGGCAGCGGAAAAACCCCCAGAAAGGCTGCAAAAGGGTTGTCGGCGGGACGGGCCAGGCGTACCACGATGGTCTCCCCCTCAACATGCCAGTCGATCTCGGCACCCGCATCCAGGTGCAGTCTCTCTCGAATGGCCTTGGGGATGGTGGTCTGACCTTTGCTCGTCACGGTGCTTCTCATGCCTGGTCCTCCTCCAATCCGACAGCAATTCCTTACATGTCAATTTAACACAGTAAGGAATCTGCGGGTCCTCAGAAGGTCAGCCGCGCTTTTTCGATCTCCAATGTTCGAAGCCTCAGGTTCAATTCGACCCGGCGGCCGAGTTGCTTTTCGCGCCTTGCCTCAGCACGCAGTCCAGCTATTTCTCGCTCCAGCCGGGCATGCTCTGCCAGCCTGGAGCGCAGGGCAACGCTGTCCTCGGACAGTTGGTAGCGGCCAGAAATCCGCGCGCCTGCGTGGGCCAGGCCCGCCCTGACCCACAAGTCGTACAGGGCATAGAGATGCGGTGTCGGGTGCCCACCGAGGCCCAGGTGAGTCAGGTAGACCGGATCATGTGGTGAGGGAACGGACCCCAGCAGCACGCTGACAGGAGCGTGTTCCAGTACGACTTGTCCTTCGGCAGCCTGCGAATGTCGCTTGTGGCTCACGCTGACTGCGACGCTGCGGGCCTCCGGCGCGACGCTGAGCAGCAGTAGTGGGTAGGGAATGGCCCGGTGAACCAACTCGGCGAGGCGGCCGGATTTGCCAGTGCCGAGCCCTGTCTCCCGCAGCGTGAGTGTCAGGACCGCCAGCTCGGTGTAGGTCTGGGTTTCACTGCTGTATCCGGGAATGGCGACGGTCTGCGGTTTGAGGCTGGCCTCCCACCGCAATTCGGCTACGTGAGCCTCTATCAAACGCCTGTCGGCAGCAGTCGGCGTGCCGTGTTCGAGCAGCAACTTTTTGGGAATGCGCTGGCCCACCTCGGCCGTAGGCGGCAGGTTCAGGGCAGCCAGAACGCGCTGAGAGGGGGAATCCGCGCTCAACGGCCGGACCTGCCAGCAGCTTCAGCCGCGAGCGTGGCGGAGGTGGCAACACCCGTCACAGCGGGTGCCACTGGAAGAATCGCCAGATAGGCCACCACCTCGAAGTCGTTCACGCCCGCAGAGCCCCCCTTGCCGGTGTGCGTGCCGCCCAAGTTGAAGAGGCTGGCGGCGGCACGTTCCTCAGCCTTACCCGTGATGGCTTGAACTGCGGCGGTCAGGTGCGTTTGCACGTCTTCCATGCGCTCGCCCCGGCGGGTCAGACGCTCAAAGCGCTCCACGGCACCTTCTTCGGGCTGGTCGCGGCCCGCACTCAGCTTCCGCAGGCGGTCGAGCGCCTGCTTGGCCTGGGTGTAGGGGAGCAGGGCGGCGCCGTCCTCACCCACGTGCACCAGAAAATGAGGGCTCAGGGGATAGTCCTTCTCCACCGCGCTCAGCGCCCCCGGCGTGGCAGCTCTCAGGCAGAACAGCGTGCCAGGGGGGATGGTGCCGTCCGAGACCACCGCGGCAAAAATGCCGGGGGGGAGCCTCTCAAACTCCTGGGCGGCGTCCGGGTGGGCGCCCAGATAGGTGGTCAGGTCCACCCGGAAGTCGTTGAGGGTGAGGTCTGTCAGGCTCAGGCCGCTGCCCAGGTCTTCAAGGTCCATCACCGTGTTCTGAAGCTGTTGAAGCTGCTTGCGGCGGTACTCCAGGTCGTTCATCACGTTCCCGGCCTGCGCCTCGATCAGGTTCTCCTCGCCGGTCGCGGAGATGTCGAGCAGCATCATGCGCCCCGATACCCGGCTTTCCAGGTTAATGTACTCGTCCAGTTCCATGTTCGGCCAGAAGTTCACCAATTGAATGCGGTCGTTCGGACTGCCGATCCGGTCAATCCGCCCGAAGCGCTGGATGATCCGCACCGGGTTCCAGTGGATGTCGTAGTTCACCAGCAGGTCGCAGTCTTGGAGGTTCTGGCCCTCGCTGATGCAGTCGGTGGCAATCAGCAGGTCGAGTTCGCCCTCGCCTGAGAGGTCGGCCGGACGACCCTTGCTGCGCGGGCTGAAGGCGGTCAGGATGCTGGCGAGGTCGGTCCGCAGGCCCGGCAGGGTGGTCTTGTTGCTGCCGGAGCCAGTGACCAGCGCGGTCTGCATCCCATGCACCTGGCTCGCCCATCCCGAGAGCTGGGCATACAGGTACTTGGCGGTGTCAGCGAAGGCGGTGAACACGATGACCTTGCGGTTGCCGGGGTTGAGGGGGTGGGCCAGCTTGCTCCCGATCACACGCCGCAGTTGGCTGAGCTTGTCATCCTGCGCGGGCAGCACCTCGCGGGCGCTGTGGAGCAGGGCCGCCAGCCTGTCCCGATCCTCTTCCAGGTCCTGCCGCCAGCGCACCCGGTCCACATCCGCGAGCAGCACCTTGACCTCGCGGCCGACCGCCTGCGTCTCCAGCATTGGGTCGTCCTCGGCCAGGTCCTCAATGCCCGGTTCGCTGATGTCCCCGCCCCCGTGCCCGTCATAGGCATCCAGCCGGGCCAGGGTGTGCTCGACGTCAGCGAGTTGCCGCTCCAGCGTGAGCATGAACGCGTGGACGGCACTTTCCATGCGCTTGAGCAGGTTGACCCGCAGCAGGTGGATCATGTTCTGCTCACGGTCGGACTGTCGGAAAACTTGCCCGGCCTTGGTGGACCCCAGCCGGGTGAGATAGCGGCGCTCGTACTCCTCGCGCTTGTGTGGCAGCAGGTACTTCATGGGCGCGTAGGCCGCCAGGCTCAGCCGCCGGATCTCCGTGTTGATCTCCTGAATGGCGGGGAACAGGCCGCGGCTGTCCACCTCCGCCTTCACGTTCAGGGGCGGCAGCCGTTCCGGGAATTTGCCGGTTTCGGCGGTGCCGTAGTAGCGCTGGATGTGCTTGCGCGAGCGGGCAATCGTCAGCAGGTCGAGCAGCCGGAAGTAGTCGAAGCCCAGCATGTCCGTCAGGTGGGCCGGGGTGCGTTCTTCCTCCGGGAGTCTGAGCCAGGCGTTGAACTGAAGTTGGGCCCGTCGGGTGGTGCCTTCCACACTCGGGATGCCCTGCCCGGACAGGGCGGTGTCATCCCCCTCGGTGACGAAGGCAATCTGATTTTTGAGGTCGGCCAGGCGGTTGTTCACCGGCGTGGCGCTGAGCATCAGCACGCGGGTTTTGACGCCCGATTGGATAATCTGCTCCATCAGGCGCGAGTAGCGGGTCACGCGGGTGTTGACCGCAGCCTTGTTTCTAAAGTTGTGCGACTCGTCGATGACCACCAGGTCGTAGTTGCCCCAGTTAACGTGGGCCAGGTCAAGCTCGCCGCTCAGCCCGTGGTCGCGCGAGAGGTCAGTATGGTTCAGGACGTCGTAGTGGAAGCGGTCGGCGGCCAGGGGGTTGCGGCGGTCGTTGGCCCGGTACAGCGTCCAGTTGTCGCGCAGCCGCTTGGGTGCCAGCACCAGCACTCGGTCGTTGCGGAGTTCGTAATACTTGATGACCGCCAGCGCCGTGAAGGTCTTGCCCAGACCCACGCTGTCGGCCACGATGCAGCCGCCCAGACGTTCCAGCTTGTCGATCACGCCGACCACACCGTCGCGTTGGAAGCGGAACAGCATCCTCCAAATCTCGGTGTCCTTGATGCCCGTGCCGCTACGGACGATGCGCTCCTCGTCCAGCTCGCCGCCCAGCTCCTTGAAGACGTGGTAGAGCACCGCGTGGTAGATGCGGCTTGGCGGGTTGGGGACGCTCAGGGCGCGCAGGTGTGTTAGAAGGGCGTCTTTGTCGGCCTGCCCGGCAACCTGACTGGCCCACATCTGGTCGAACCACGCGCCCAGCAGGCCCGCCTCGTCCGCCGTCTCCGTGCATTGGATCAGGCTCAGTGGGTGCCCGGGCGTGAGGCCCAGGCCCGGTGTGGTGAGCGCACACTGTCCGGCGATGACCCGCAGGGACCCCGCGTCCGCCCGGATGCCCAGCATGCCTTGGGGCACTGTTCCCGGGGTGAACCGAAGCTCGGCCCCGGCCAACCAGTCGGCCAGTTGCCGTGCCAGGGCGGGACCATTGAGGCGATTGCGGGCGGCGCGGTCCGTTTCCGTGCCGAACAGGTCCAGCACGTTCACATCCTGCGGGAGGATGAGCCTTTTGGAATGCGCCGCGAGCAACAGCTCACGCGCCTCCTGAAAGGCGAACAGCGAGAGTTGTGGCGTGGCGACATCCAGGCTGTAGGCCGGGGGAAGAGCGGACTGAAGGTGAGCCAGGACTGTATCTGCACCCTGGTTGCGGACGAGCTTCATGTCGCCGATTTTCTCATTCCTTGGGCTCTGCGTGCCGCGGGTTTGCGGGAGGGGCAGGACAGCCTGGGTGGGAGCGTCTGGGCGTTGCACAACTCCAGCTCAATCAAATGTCGCCGAGAAAGGCGAGGTGACGCTCCAGCTCCTCGCGGATAGGCCCGTACTCTGCCACCCGCCACCCCTCTTCTCACTGGGCCTGCATCTCAGCGCGTGCCCATCAAGGCTAGGGGTGGCCGAGGCACAGATGGGGTCGGACGATTCCAAAATCAGTTGTGAGTGAGAAATATGTGCTGTAGCCTCACCGTCAGCATCTTCTAGGAGGCCGACGATGATGACCTGTCCGAATTGCGAGCACCAGACAGACGCGAACCTAAACTTCTGCATGCACTGCTATCAGCAGACGAAGTGCATCAAGTGCAAGAACACTCTGGTTAAGGGCGCACCCAGATGCCTGCACTGTGGGGAATCGCTTGTTGGCAGCGGGGCGCAGGCGAGCACGCAGAACACGGTGCACCTGGAGGAGAAGTCCGAGCGCAAAGGAGAGAACTACTCCAACTATCGGAGGCTGACCATCAGCGCCAACGACGACGCCATTCCAGGATTCGCCAACGCCCTCAGCGGCAGTTTGGGCGCCGTCCACCAGCCGCAACGGACCATCACCGCCGAGACCAGGAGGCAGCAAGCCTTGCCGGTCGCACAGCAGGATGGGGCGCCTACCGCTTCTGAGGAAGCGATTGAGGAGGCTGAGGAGGTGCACGTGCCACAGGTGCTTGCGCCTACGCCTGAACTCAAGCAGATCGGAGAACTCTTCGACCGTAATTCCTCAGGGGTCATCGTTTCCAAGGAGCCAGACTTTAAGGGGAAGACGCAGAAAGAGCAGCAGGTCCGCTTCACACTGCTGTTCGCCTATGCGCACGAGCACCTCGGGGGCGGAGGTGTGTCGCGGGAGATCATCTATGCTGCCGCGAGGGCGCGCAACATCTTCGATGCAAACCTCGGCCGCTACATGCCGACTATTCTCCGCGAGCACTTCTACGAGGACTCGGAGGGCATTTACAAGCTGAACCGCGCAGGAACCGAGTCTGTGAAGGGATACATTGCTGAAATCTTCGACCCTGAGATTCCAGCAGGGCGGTCCTACTGGGAGTCCAGCTCGAAGCCACCACGGCCGCGTTCCTCCATCGGCAAGTCGGATCAGAAGCTGGTGGAGGAGTGGCTCGCAATCCCATCCAAGTTTGATGGACTGGACGTTCGGTTTATCACCAAGACGGTTGACCATGTAGTGTTTGCAATCTGGCTCATAACACGCGGCTTGGATGTCGTCAAGTCGGTTGCACCATCTGTCGCCTTTGACTACTATAAGAAGAAGTTCGAGACGATTAACATCGATTATAAGCAGTTCGGCCGCGAGATCAGCCGGGAGACCATGAGGCAACTGCTGGAGCAGACAGCCGACCGGAAGTATTACCCGAAGCAGGAAGCGGACGCACTCGTCGAAGGTTGGCTAATGGAGCGGGGCATTACGGCGCCCTATAGGGAAGGATGACGAGCTTCCAAGCAGATATTCAGACGCTGGTAACGAAGCTCTCCTCGTCGCTGCCGAAGGAGATTATTGAACGACTGATCACTGAGTACATCGAGATTAAGCATCAGTTCGTGCTCAACAAGCACCGGCCCAGCGAGCTGTCGGGGGGGCACTTTGCAGAGACGATGGTGCGCTTGCTTGAGCACATGAGGCAGGGGACATACACGCCGTTCGGAACCACAATCAGAGCGCCGAACATCCTTGGACCGTTCATGAACGATACCGCGATGCCTGCTTCTTTCCGGCAGTTCGTCACCGCGCTCCTTCCCGTCATGATGGACGTCCGCAATCGTCGCGGTGTCGCTCACCCGGGAGGAGACATCAACCCTAACTACGCCGACTCCGTGTTTGTCGTCCACTGTGCAGACTGGCTAATGACGGAGGTGGTCCGCCACTTCTACGCGTGCAGCATCCAGGAGGCCACTCGGCTGGTGGCAAGCATCAACCAGGCCAAGGTTCCGGTCGTCTTCGATTACAACGGGATCGTCCGAATTCTCGATACCAAGCTCGACTTCAAGAAGAAGACTCTATTGACGCTCTACTACAAGCGTCCGGAGGAGGTAACAGACGCCCAACTGATGACCTGGCTGAGGTACTCGTCGTTGGCTGCCTACCGCAAGAACATCCTGATCCCACTTGATAAGGAGGCGCTAATTCTACGCACAGGCGACCGCTCCATATTGACGACTACTGGGATCAAGCACGTTGAAAAAAACATCGAGTTGAACATCGAGGTCTGAACCAGTTCCCGTTGGCAGGGATGCCAATTGAGTCCTTGAATCTGAAGTTGAGGGCCAGCGCCCCTGCTCAGAGGGGCGCCGGGATGAAAACGCATCGTGCTCTCCTTACGATATAGAGTAGGAAAAGCGAGCCCCCGTCAGCCTTCCCCCTGGGCCTCCGCGCCCTCCCGAGGCAGGACTGCCTGCACCATGTAGAGCAACAGCTCGTGCAGCCGCCCCAACTGCCGGTCAAGGAAGAACAGGTGACGCTCCAAGTCCTCCTGGAGAGGTGCGTACTCGGCCCCCCGCAACCGCTCTTCCTCCTGAGCCCGCATCTCCAGCACCTGCCGCCGCCGCGCCAGCAGCAGGCGAACCCGTTCGTCGGACCCCTCTTGGGTGACGAACCGGACAGACCCGGCCATCTGCACCACGGTGGTCGCACCTGAGAGCCCTGCGCCAGCAGTCGCCGCGAAGGCCCGCACCTGCTCCTTGGAGGTCACCCTCACCCGCACGCCGCGTTCCAGCAGCGCCACCATCACGGGCAGTTCTCCACCACCCAGCGCCTGCACCAGCACCGCCGCCGGGCGCAGCTCGCCGATACGCTGGGCCAACCGCTCCACGCCTTCCAGGGAATCGTCCTCGGAGAAGACTTCACCCGTCGGGGCGACGGCCGCCCGCCAGGCCCCCCGGCTGTGCTTCAGACCGACGTACACCTCCGACATGCCCACCTCCTCAGAACGGGATCAGGAGGTTCAGCAATCGCCGCAGTTCGTCCGGCGAATCATCCGCCGTCCGGGTGGCGGCGCGGGCAGCCATCTCCCGGAACTCCTCCTCGGACGGGAGCGCCGTGGCCTCCACGGTGAGGGTATGGGGAGACCACCCGGCCTCGCTGCCGCACTCGAGAAGCACCTCATCTGGGCCGTAGCAGCGCCCGGGCTCCAGCTCGAAGCGGGCTCGCCACACCCCCTCGGGCGCCAGGACGATGAAGAGGAAGGAAGAGAGCGTCACTGCTCCCATTCTGCCCCCACAAAGGTGAAAAGCACGAACACGTCGGGAAAGTCGAGGCGTCCCAGCGGCAGAGAGGGTCCGCAAAAAACAAAGAGGGGCCCCGTCCCGCCCTGTGCCTCTTCAGAAGGCGTGTCCGGGGATGTGGCGGTGCCATCTTGATCCATCCACCTGTTCCTGGGAACGAGCACGTCTGCCGGCCAGACGCCTCAGCGCCACGCTATCGTAAGTACGTCTCACACGCTGTGAAGCGGACAGATGAGCATGAACTTTTCCTACCACTGCCGCACTGGAGGTGTGCCCGTGAGCACGCTCGTGATCGTGGAATCGCCCAGCAAGGCGAAGAAGATTCAGTCCTACCTGGGCAGCGGGTACGTGGTGCGCGCGAGCCTGGGGCACGTGCGGGACCTCCCCTCGACCAAGGCAGAGATCCCCGCGAAGTACGCGGGCGAGGCCTGGGCCCGCCTGGGCGTGCATGTCGAGGAGGGCTTCAAGCCGCTGTACATCGTGCCCGCGAGCAAGGCCAAGGTGGTCAAGGAATTGCGCGAGCTGGCGAAAGGCGCCGACCGCGTGCTCCTGGCCACCGACCCGGACCGCGAGGGGGAGGCCATCGCCTGGCACCTGGCGCGGGCGCTCGGGCTGGGGACGGACCCCGAGCGCATGACCTTCCACGAGATCACGAAGGACGCCATTCAGGCGGCGGCGCGTCGGACCCGGCCCATCGACTACGCCCTGGTGGGCGCGCAGGAATCCCGCCGCATCATTGACCGGCTGCTGGGCTACGGGGTCTCACCCCTGCTGTGGAACAGCATCTCGTCCGGCCTCTCCGCTGGGCGGGTCCAGTCCGCCGCGCTGGCTGCCCTCGCCCACCGCGAGCAGGCCCGCATGGCGCATGTGGCCGCGCCGTACTGGCGCGTGACGGCCACGGTGGGAGAACCGGCCTTCACCGCCACGGTGTTCAGCGTGAGCGGGAAGCGCCTCGCCACGCCCAAGGACTTCGACCCGGCCACCGGCCAGCTCAGAACGCCCGCGCTCGTGCTGACCCCGGAGCAGGCCGCGCAGCTCGTCGCGTTCCTCAAGGCCCGACCGGTGACGGTCGCGGCCGTCGAGCGCACGCCCTACTCGACCCGGCCCCCGGCCCCCTTCACCACCTCGACCCTCCAGCAGGAAGCCTCCAAGGGACTCAAGTTCAGCCCCAAGCAGAGCATGGACGTGGCCCAACGGCTGTACGAGGGCGGCCACATAACGTACATGCGGACGGACAGCCCCTCGCTCAGCGAGGAGGCCACCCAGGCAGCCCGTGCGGTCGCCGTGGCGGCCTTCGGCGCGTCCGCCGTGCCCGCCGCCCCCCGCGAGTACGCCGCGAAGGCCAAAAACGCCCAGGAGGCCCATGAGGCGATCCGCCCGGCGGGGCGCTCGTTCAAGGCACCGCAGGACACCGGCCTCTCGGGGGGTGAGCTGGCGCTGTACGACCTGATCTACCGCCGCACGGTCGCCTCGCAGATGCTCGACGTGCAGGGCACGAAAACGGGCCTGACCCTCAAGGCGGGCGGGGTACAGCTCGGCGCCACGGGTCGCACCGTGACCGAGCCGGGGTTCACGCGGCTGTACCAGGACGTGCCCGAAGGGGAGGGCGAGGACGCCCAAGCCCTTCCCGACGTGCAGGAAGGAACCACGCTGCCCGTGCAGGACGCCCGGGCCGAGGAGAAACACACCCCGGCGCCGGGACGTTTCACCGAGGCCTCGCTGGTGCGCGCACTGGAAAAGGTCGGCGTGGGTCGCCCCTCCACCTACGCCTCGATCCTCAGCACCCTCGACGCACGCGGGTACACGCGGGTGGTGAAGCGCCAGCTCACCGTGACCTGGCTGGGCCTGCTCGTCAGCGCCTACCTCTCGAAGTTTTTTGCGGACCTCGTAGACGTGCAGTTCACCGCACAGATGGAGGCGGACTTGGACCAGATCGCCGTGGGCGCCCTACGGCGTGAGGCGTACCTGACTCGCTTCTGGACCGAAGGCTTCGCCCGGGTCATCGCGCGGGCGCCGCAGCAGGCCCCCAGCGTGCCGGTGCCCCGCGTGCCCGGCGCGGTCGTCACCGTGAAGGCGGGGGAGGTCGTGCTGAGCCTGGACGGCCGTTCCGCTCCCCTGCCGCCCGAGCTGAGCCCGGACGAACTCACGGCGGAGGTGGCCGGTGAAGTCCTCTCCGGGACGGCCCTGGGTCCGGTGCGTCGTGCGGCGACACGTGAGGGCAAGGTTCGCAGAACAGGCGGCAGCCTGAAGAAGCGTGCAGGTGCCCCCCGGAAGAAAAAGGCCGCGTAGAACGGCAGGAGACCTGTCACTCCGTCGTTGCGGTTCTGGAACCTTTCCGCACGTTTCCACTCACGCACCTTCAGTACGCTGAAGGGGAAAGGAGGTTTGTATGCTCAACCCGTCTCCCGTCACGTCCCCTGTTTCCGCGGCCCTGCCCGGTGTCCTGGACACCATGCGCGCCGCCGATTCCCGGCTGGTGCGTCTCGTGTTCGCCCTGACCTTTGCGTTCATCGTCATGTCGGCGCTTGCGCTGCCGCTGGGTTGCACGACCGCCGGGCACCTGGTCAACTCGGCGCTCGACGACGCCACACTGCTGATGTTCGCCATGCTCCCGGTTCTGTACCTCTCCGGTCGGCAGCGCCGTTCCTGACCGCAGCGGCCAGCGGGGGCGGCGAGCCCCCGCCTTCTGTTGCACCTGGCCCGACCCGGCGACAAGGGCCGTCCGCAAAAAGTAAGGTGAGGGGTATGCCACGTCTGTCCAGTCTCGTGTTTTGCGTCATGGCCTCCTGCGCACTCGCGCAGACCGCACAGGGCATCACCGTCAAGCAGAACAGCGTCATGCTGACCTACGCGCCCGAGACGGGGTTCGTCGTGCGCGTGCAGAGTCGTCTCGCGGCCGACTTTCCCAAGGGGGAGCGGGTCGTTCAGGCCAACGTCTCGTGTGACTCGATCCAGGTCAGCAACCTGACGCGCGCCGACGAGGACGACGTGGCCGCCTGGCGCAAGCGCTTTGTGCAGGACAACATGATCGTGCTGGGGTCCACGCGCCTCTCCTGCCAGGACGGCCGCCTGGTGGTTCGCGCCGGGAACCGCGCGGCCCTCCTGCAACGCTTTCCCAACTACGCCCCTTCGTACACCCCCGAGCAGCGCGCGGAGCTGGAGGCCCTGGACCGCTATCCCGCGCTGACGCTGTATCGGGATGGCGTGGAGTTCCTGGGGTTTCGTTTTCTGTTCACAGGCGGCAAGGTGACGGCCGACAGCTCGGAGGGCCAGATGGCCGTCTCCCAGGGTGGCAAGCCGCGGCCCGTACTGTTCGACGGGAAGCTGACGCCGGTGCCGCTCAACAACCAGCGGCCCTACACCCTGCACACCTCCGTCCCGGGCAGCAAGGTGTGGTCGAACCTGCGGGTAGATTCCGTGACCGGCACCGTGACGATCTGGTCCAGCGAAACGCCCCAGCCATAGCCGGGGCGCCCCTCACCCGTGTTCCGGCGTGGTGCAGTCCTCCCGGAACACGTACTGGTCCAGCCGCTTGCGGTGGCGGCTCGACCAGTCAATCGACGGGCGGGAGATGGTCTCAGGAACGTACCCCAGACGGTACAGGGCCATCAGCGCCAGGTCGTCCGGCACCTTGAGCAGCGCCTCGATCTCCCGCCACTGCTCGGGGATTTCCATAGGGGTGCTGACGAACTGGATGCCCATGCCGAGCTGCCCGACGGTGAGCCAAATGTTCTCCATCGCCGCGCCCATGCCGAACAGGCTGTAGAAGCCGCTCAGCTCCCCGGGCACGTACTCGGTCTTGTCCAGCAGGACCGCGAGCAGAAGGGGGCTGCCCGCCACCAACTTACGGTTGTCTTCGCCGAGACGTGCGGGCACACCCAGGGTCCGCATCAGAGACAGACCCGTGTTGGTGAACACTTGGCGCGTGAAGGGACGCAACGGCGCGGGCAGGTGGTCGAAGTACATGCCGGAGCGCGTCGCCTCCATCTCCGCTTCTGAGAAGCGGAAGTACCGCCTGTACCGCTCGAAGAAGAGGCCCCGGTCCATCAGGGTCCTCATGCTGTGGCCGGAAATGCGCGCGATCTCGTCAATGGTGCCGCGCTCCTCGATCAGTACGAAGCGCCACGGCTGGCTGTTGAAGTGGCTGGGCGCGGCGCCCGCCACCCGCATCAGCAGGTGCTGGTGCTCGCGGCTGACGGGATCAGGTTTGAAGGGCCCGTTGGTGGTGCGGCGTGACAGGATGCCCTCGACCAGCACACGCGCCCGGTCGCGCAGGGCGTCGCTGTCCACTTCAATGCCGGTGGGGGCATCAGGAACAGCCGTGTTGTTGCCTTGATTCATGGCGTCCAGCCTACACGCCACGCACCAGGACGGAATTCAACGCTGGCAGCAGAGGCCAGCGGCCGCGTGATTCCCACCTGGGGCACCATCAGGTCCGGCCTGGTAGCATCCAGCCATGCGCGCGAAGCGGTACGTCCTTCAGACCGTCCGCCCACCCGGCTGGGGAGTGCTGACCCTCGCGGCGCAGCTCGCACGCCTGAAGCTGCCCCGGAAGCGGGGGTGGTATCCGCGGACACTGAACCGGGAGACCGGCCGCATGGAGTACGTGCACCGCCAGGTGGCCGCCCAGGTTCTGGGCCGTCCCCTGCTCCCCGGCGAGGTGGTTCACCACGCCAACGCCGACCGGCAGGATTTCCGGCGAGAGAATCTGCGCGTGCTGCCCTCCCAGCGGCACCATATGGCCCTGGAGCACTTGGAGCGCAAGGCCAAGGTCGGGGTGGTGCCGCTCTTCGACTACGACGAGATGCTGGGACTCGGAAGTGGCTGAGCCCTCGACCGTTCCAAAGAGTGCGCCCCGAGTCTTTACTCGGGGCGCTCGACGAGGTGCGGTTCAATCATTGCGGCTGCCTGGACCGCTGTAGTAGTAGCTGGTCCGCTGGCGGGTGGGGGGCTCGTCCTCACCCTTGAGCAGGTCGCTGCGGCTCATGGCTTTGCCCGAGCTGGACACACCGTCCAGAACCGCTCCCGCCACGTACAGCACACCCTTCATCACGGCCCAGGTCGCTCTCAGCACGATCATGGTCAGATTCCTTTCCCCAACCGGACGATGGTGCCCTCCGGCTGGCGTCCCTCGGCGATGATCTGCATGGCCTCGGTGGCCCTCATCATCTCAAGTACACCGCGCTCACGGATCAGCGCAATCCAGTAGAACACGGGTTCCGGGTGGAAGAGGGGGGCGAGGTTCTGGTTCTCGCTGACCCGCTTCACGTCGCGGCCGTGGGTGGTGCCCATCAGTCGGGCGCCGTTGCGCTGGCCGTTGGCGATGAACTCCGCCTCGGACAGACGGTTGATCTCGTCCACGATCAGCACGCGCACGTTCTGGTTCTTCACCGCCTCCTCGATCAGGGCCGCCTGCATGGCCTTCGACCGCACGGGCATCACGTCCACGTCGCCGATGCCCGGGTGCGGCACCTTCCCGTCGCCCGCCACGTCGCCGGACGTGTCCACGATGACCGTCTGCATGGGCTGGTACTCGGCAGCGATCTTCGCGGTGCCGCGCAGGATGGTCGTCTTTCCCACCCCGGCCTCGCCGATGATCAGGAGGCTGGGGTTCTCCACGATGAAGGGCCGCAGCGGCTCCGCCATGCCCTCGAAGTAGCGGCCCACACGGAAGGTGTACCCGATGGGGGAGCCCTCGGCGGTGCCGTCGGCCATCATCACGCGCGTGATGCGGTGGCCGGTGCCGTCAATCCCGCGCCGGTTGTCGTCCCGGAAGGTGCCGCACTTGGCCCCCAGGAAGGCCAGGTCCTCCAGGGAGACCGTGTGCGGGTACTTGCGGTACTGCCCGTCCACCAACACCCACACCGGGCGCTGGGCGCGCAGCTTGATCTCCTCGACGCGGGGCAGGTCGTCCTTGAGGATGGCCTGTACCCCCCGGGGCAGGAACGCCAGGAGCTTTTGCAGGTCCTCCGTGACGTTCACCGCCGTCATGTCACTGCTCACGCGGCGTCCTCGCTGCTGGAGACGTTGGGGGTGCCGATCCTGCCCGACTGGATGGACAGGCGGAGCAGCCGGTTGTTCTCCTGCTGGAGCGCGTTGCCCGCGCGCAGCTCGGCCCGGATGGTGTACAGCAGGCGGATGAAGGCCACCAGCACGGCGGCGACGACCAGCAGCGGCAGGCCCTTGGCGTCGAACCCGGTGAGCGCGACGCCCCCCAGCAGCAGCACCACGCACAGGAAGGTGTAGGGCGTGAAGAGGCCGTTCATCAGGTTGTCGCGGATTTCCGCGCGGCGGGCGGTGCGCTGGCTGCGGGCTTCCCGGGTGAGATGGGTCATTTCAGTCGTCCTCCGATCCGCATGAAGGCCTCGTAGTTCGTCACGGTGCGCCCGGCCTTGACGGCACCCGCGAACCAGGTCAGAAAGGTGTTGCTGGCCGTTCTCGGCAGCACCCGCAGGTCGCTTACGTTCGCGGTGCGCCCGAGCTGGGCACTGGAGAACAGGTCATCGTCCACGAGCACGTAGGCCGTGGTGCTGGCCACCTGCGCCTCGACTACCCCGGCGCCGGCCAGGGCCAGGCTGTTGGAGAGGCTGTCCTCCTTCGCCGCGAAAAAGGGAACGGTGAGGACCACCACCCGCACGCGGCGGGTGGAGTCCACGGTGGCGGCGCGCAGGGCGTCGGCCATCCGCGCGTCCGTGAGGTAGGGCACGTAGACCAGCACGCGCCACTGCGCGGTGCCGATCAGGTCCAGCACCTTGCCGTAGGCCACGGGGCGGCCCTCCTGGGCGGTCGCACTTCCCGCCGCGAGGGTCAACCACAGGGCAAGCCGCCTCTTCATTTGCGGACCGCCACACCGCTGAACATGGCGATGGCCGCCGTGGGCACGCCGAACATCAGCAGGCCCGCCAGCACCACGCCGATCAGGAGGCGCCCGACCATCACCCCGAACGACACGAAGGTGTCGGTGATGTCCTGGATGACGCCGGTCACGGTGTCCGCGACCTTTTGGAATGCGGTGGTTTGCAGCCAGTCCGTGAAGGTGCTCAAGGCGCCCATGTTCACGACCTTCTGGCACGGGTTGCTGTCCATGTTCGCCTGGTCAACGTCCTTGGCGTTCTTGCAGCTCGACAGCAGGTTGTCCATCTTCGAGACGGTCTGCTGGTTGGCCTGGTCCGCCATCTGCTGCTGCTTCTGCGCGGCCCAGCCCAGGTGCTCGGTGTAATACTGCATCGACTTTGTGGGCTGCACCAGCGCGGTGTCGATGGCGTTCACCAGGATCAGCGGCATGAGCATCAGCGCGATCATGACGCCGATCCAAGTCCCGAACATGGTCCACAGCACGCGCGTCTCGTCCCAGTTCAGCAGCGCGAGCCCCATCGGCACACCCACCAGGATCAGGACGGTCAGCCACCCGGCCGACGTGATCAGCGTCCCGTAGCCGGTCAGGAAATACTGCAACGCGGTGAACATGCCTCCCAGCTTGTCCATCACGAACCCGACCAGCTTGGTGCCCGCGGCCTTCAGGCCGGTACTGGCCGCGGCTGCGCTCTCCTTGGCGGCGGCGATCCGGGTGCCGTCCTTGGCAAAGGTCTTGGCGAGGGCAGCGGTTCCCGCCTTCATCGCGCCGCCCGCTTCCGGCAGGACCAGGGTGCTCCCCACCACAACCGTTGCCCCCAGCATGTCGGTAAAGCTGTCCTTGGCCTCGGTGAGCTTGCCCTTGAAGCTGCCGCCGAAGGTGGTCAACCCGAACGAGTAGGAGCCGCGCACGCTGGCGGTGGTGACGTTGGTGATGCTCCAGCTTGCCGGGCTGTACGCCGTGGCGATCAGGGCGCCGGTGATCAGGAAGCGGCCTGCCAGGCGGTTGAACTGCTTCATGGCGTCGCCGCCCTCGAATTGCAGCCGGGACACGCTCACGGCGAAGCCGTAGACCGCGATGGCTTCCGCAATCGTGATCCAGATTTTGTAGAGCGTGCTCCTGGAGATCGCGCTGCCATTTCCGAACAGCGCATCAAAGGGGTTCGCTCCCATGAAGCCCGCGAGGTACTGCTGAAGCACGTTGTCCGACTGGGCCTTGTAGTAGTTGGAGGTCGCCGTGATTTCCGGGGTGCCCGCCGCCAGCGCGAGCGCGCCGCAACACAAGGCCAGGGCCGCGAGGTACAGGACGGGGCGGCGCATCTCAGTACCCCGATCCTGCCCGCGCGTTCGCGGCGCTCGTGTTGACGGCGGCGGGGTCGAGCAGCCCATCGAACATCGCCGCGTACTGCGCGTACTGGCGCGCGGCGGCGCTACCCGCCTCTAAGTTGTCCTTGGCCGCCTCCTCCATCGCCTGCTTGATGAAGTTGTTCTGGTCGGTGAGGGCGCTGCCCACGTCGTCCAACTTGGAGATCAATTGCGTGTTCGTCATGACCTGCTGTTTGGCGATCTCGGTGAGGAGTTGGAACTCGGTGATGCGCATGGAGGCGTCCTGCTTCAGGCCCTCGCCCTGCATTTCAAGCTGGAGCTGCAACACCTCGCGCATGCTGAGGGCGGTCTGCCCCTTCTTCACCTGCTCGTCGGCGTAGCCGGGCTTGAGGGGCGTGCCCACCATGCCGGTCGCCGCGTTGATGGCCGGGGTTAGGGCGGACTCGACGGCCTTGTTGCTCTGGTCCACCACCTTCTTAGCCTGGGCGGCCCGCAGCAGCTCGCCGAAGCTGTCCACCGTCTGCTGGTAGCGCCCCGCGGTCTGGGCGGACACCAGAAACGGGTTGGCCTTGGTGGCGTAGTCCGCGAGGCCGCCCGGGGTGGTGACGGAGAGCCCGGCGTTGTCGTCCTTGTACCCCGCCGCCTGATCCCTCAGCACGCCCGTCATGGCGTCGAACAGCGTGGCCCGGAACTGGTTGTACGTCCCCTGCATGGACTCGTTGATGTTGGCGGTCACGGTGTTGAGCTTGTCGAAGCCGAGCTTCTGGCCCAGGTAGTCCACCGTCCCCGACATGTACTTGCCCATGACCTCGCTCCCGAAGGCGGTCCAGTCGCCGTTCAGGATGTTGTCGTTCAGGAAGGTGTAGCTCGACGCGATGTTGCAAATCCACTGGAGCTGCTTGCCGTTGGCCGCCATCCCCTGCCCGGCGCTGCACGCCTTGGACAGGTAGGTGCCGAGCTGCTGCCACTCGCCGCTGCTCTGGGCACCGGCCGTGCTGGCGACGAGGGCGAGAGAGAGGAACAGAACGCGCCTCATACGTGCATGACCTCCTGATCGGGAGAGATGTCTTGGGGCGGCAGGGTGTAGTCGCCGTCGTCGTCCGGGCTGACGCGCACCTCCGCCTCGTCCTCGTCCTCCGGCGGCAGATCGGGGTAGTTCCCGGCCGCCAGGTCCTCGACGGCGCCAAGAATGTCGCCCCCGCGGCGCAGGATCGCGGCCCGGCGCAGGCGCCGGTGCTCCTTTTTCGACGACTGGAGCCAGAACATCTCCCGGCTCTCCTCGACGCGCACGATCTCGCCGTCCGGGTCGCCGTCCTCGGGCCGGTACACCAGCAGCCAGTCGGCGTACTCGCCGTCCACCTTCGTGAGCCTGCCCACGGCGTCGGCGATGGTCTCGGGGAGATCCAGGTTCTCGACGGCCTTTTGCGGCTTGCCGACCTTGCCCAGCCAGATGAAGTTGAACGACTCGTTGAGTTCCGGCATGTACTTGGTGTCGCTGGGAAGCTGCATGGCGCCGCCCACCGCGAGCCCGAAGGAGCGGCCCAGACGCAGCCACTCGCTGATGTAGTTGCGGTCGGTCTCGGTCTTGATCTGCTGCGTCATCTCGTCGATGAAGCAGATTTTCCAGTCGTGCTCGGGCGCGAGCTTGGCCGTTTGCAGCACGCGGTCGGAGATGATGTGCATGGCGATTTTGCGCCGTTTTTCGTCGGTCGGGCCGATGTTGCTCAGGTCGTAGTAGACCTGGCGGGCGGGCTTCCTGGCGTTCTCGGAGGTGCGGCGGTCAATGAGCTGGCCCCAGTCCGAATCGCCCAGGAAGCGGCGCAACCGGGTGGCGAGCGAGCGGGCCATCTCCCGCTGCACGCTGCTCATCGAGCGGCCGTCGCTGTACTGCGACATGGTTTCCAGCAGGTCGCGCACGTCCGACATGATGGGCGGCTCGGACTCCTGCGAGTGGGCCATGTAGGTGAGCTTGAAGGCCTCCTCGATGATGGTGTCCTCCTCGCCGTTCACGCGCTCGTCGCGGCCTGGAGGCGCGAAGTTCCGCACCAGGGTCAGCAGGAACAGCAGCTTGCCCGCGTCGGGCATTCTCTCGCCGGGCGGCAGGTCCAGGGGGTTGAGGGTGGTGTCGCCCTTGCCGCCCATGACGATGTGCAGCCCGCCGATGCCCAGAATCCAGTCCTTCAGGTCGTTCTTGCGGTCGATGATCGTGACCCAGGGGTTGTAGTGGTCCACCAGGCCGTTGAGCTGCGAGACGACGTTGAAAGTTTTGCCCCAGCCAGTGGGGCCGATCACGATGAAGTGGCTGGCGCTGGTGCCCGCCGCAAAGGGATCGAAGACGGTGAGGCCGTCGGCGGCGTTGCGGTACACGATGGTGGGCTTGCCGATGCCCGGGAACGGCGCGATAGGCGGCATGAACCCCACGGCGTTGCTCTCGACGGCCTTGAACGGGAACTCGGTGCGCCGCCCGTTGAAGGGGGCGCACGCCTCGTACACGGCGATGCTCTGCCACCCGTGCATGACCGGGCGGCTGGCCTGGAAGCGCGCAAAGGCGCTCGTGGCCTCGTTCAGCATCTCGGTCATCTGCTCCTGGTTTTTTGCGAACAGCAGCACGCTCACACCCACGGTGTAGAAGTCGTCCTTGCTGTCGTACACGTGTTCCAGGGTCTCGTTGACTTCCTTGTGGCGCTGGAGGGCGCTGGCGCTCGGCGCGTACTTGGTGCTGTTGACGGCGCTGTACAGGCCGCGCTTGGCCCCCTCCATCCTCTCCAGCTCGCCCTGCGGGTCGAGGTGCTGGTACTCGATGCAGAACACCATGTTGCCGCTCCTGATGTTCTCGGCGACCTCCTGAAACAGCCCGAACTCGGTGTACCGGGGCAAGTCGTGCAAGCTCACCGCGTAGACGAGCGTGCTGCCGTTCACGAGGTAAGCCTTGTCCTCCACGTGCAGGGGCGATTGCATGACCTGGCGCGAGATGGTCAGGGGATCGGGGTCCCCGTCGATCACCGGCATGTTCTTCAGGCGGGCCGCCTCGTCCAGCACCACCTCGGCGCTCGGTCCGCCCATCGCGTCGGGGGTGTTGTAGTAGAAGCAGGCGTCTTTGATCTCCTGCGCGTTCATGGACTCGGCGTGATAGCCCGCGTTGCGCAGGCGGTTGATCAGGTCGCGCCTGCGGCTTTGTACCCGCTGGACGGCGGCACGCAGGTCCGCGTCGCTCGGGGGATTCTCGCGGCTGAACGGCAGGGGCGGCCGCACGGAGAGGGTGACGAAGAACTCCCAGCGCTTGAGACGTCCCTTCCTGCGGCGCTCGTCGAGCAGCGCCATCTTCTTGTCCACCAGGAAGCCCGCCACCTCGTTGCGGCGGCGCCCCACGGTCGTCACGGCGGCCAGGTCCTCGTGCCGGGCAGGGAGCTTCATGATGTAGATGCGGGCCCGCTCGCCGACCGGGACCGCGAGCTTGAGCACAGCCTTCAGGTCGAAGTGCCGCCCGTTCAGCACGTGCTCGCTCATCAGCAGCCGGGACGGCGGGCGGATGCGCACGCCGACCTCGAACGTTCCGTCATCGAGCAGCGAGGAGGCCGGGCCGGTCTTGTCGTGCGGGTCCAGCGAATCGGGGACGATCTCCCAGTACGGCTGGGTGTCATTAACGGCGGACACCGTGCCCCCGGTTCGGGGGTCACGGCTCGTCGTGGGCTTCCTGGGTTGTGTCCTGGGCTGGTCAGCTTTGGCCTTGCGCCGAAACACGCTCACCTCTTTCGTTGCCGGGCATCGCTCAGGACCGGCTTGTAGTTGCGCTCCGGTTTGACGTGGTAGTAGTCGGTGCGGTTCAGGTAGCCGTAAACGTGATTGAACAACTTCGGGTAGTTGCTCAGGGTGCGCCGCGAGAACAGCACCACCAGCAGCGTGACGCTGCCCGCGACCACCCCGTACACCATCGGTGTCGCGCCGTTGGCATTCGACAGACCGGAGCCGAAGATGCCCGCGCCGAGCACGGCCAGGAACTCCCACAGGGTGAAGGTCCCGAAAAACCCACTCTTGGTGATGGTGCTGTACCCCTTGAAGCGGCGGTCGCTCATGGTCTGTGCGCCCTCCGCCTCAGCAGGTGGTGACGACCTTGACCAGCAGGCGGATCGCGCCCAGGCCGAGGATGGCGATGATGACGCCCACGATGCCGTCGTTGTCGCGCTTACCCACAGCGCGGCCAATGAAGAAGCCGATCAGGCCGCCCACCAGGATCACGACCAGGAACTTGAGGGACGTGAACCAGCTCAGCCAGCCGTTCGTCCCGCACACCGCGCTGGAGATGACGGCATCAGGCTGGTTGCTTCCGTTGCCGGTCATCTGCGCCGCCGCGCGGTCCAACACCCCGAACAGCGCCATGAACAAGGCGGCCGTGAGGTACTGCACGCGCTGCCGCGCGTCCCGCACGCTCACCTGCGCGCGGACCACCAGGGCCACCAGCCACGCCATGTAACCGCGCAGGACCGCAGCCCCCAATGACTGGGAAAGGTTTGCTGTTTTACTCGCCATCATTCGCATTTCTCTTCCTCCCCGGGTTCGTCTCAGACGCCCTTTTATCATCCTAGTATGCAAACACTTCCCATGCAAGATACTATGGAAGGTATGGACAGGGCACTGTTTGACAAGACCCGCCGCGAGGTCCAAGACGAGCTGAAGGCCCTGGGCGAAACGGTGGTGATCCCCGACCCGGAGGACGGGGAATACCTCAGTACCTTCATGGCCATCCAGCGCAAGCACCCGCGCCTGGCCGCCCGGCTGATCGAGGCCGAACAGGCCGACCCCGCCGACCTGCTTCCTCCGCCCCCCACCCGCGCCCCCCGGCCGACCTGGCGCCACCG
The DNA here is from genome assembly GCF_018863415.1 of Deinococcus aestuarii. Lineage (NCBI taxonomy): Bacteria > Thermotogati > Deinococcota > Deinococci > Deinococcales > Deinococcaceae > Deinococcus > Deinococcus aestuarii. The sequence goes on from NZ_JAHKSN010000020.1 coordinate 51,609, forward strand.
CGTGAACCACATCACCGAACGGCTCTGGATGCGGCGGGGCCTCGACGGCAAGCTGATCTGGGACCGCAACCGCGTCCTGCGCTCCGGCCTGCTCACGGCAGGCGTGATCGCAGGAGGCGTCCTCGTGTACAGCGTGGCCGTGCCCAAACCCAAAACGGTCACGGCGTCCACGGCCCCGGCGACGTCCACGGGTCCCGCCACAGCCAGCAGCACCGACACCAGCGGCGCTTTCCCCAAAGGCGCTCCTGACCCAAACCAGGCGGCGGACCCGGCCACCCAGGCGAAGATCGACACCCTGGAGACCGAGCAGGCCACCGGCGCCGTCACCCCCGAGCAGACGCCCAGCGACACAGCTCCCAGCCCGGTCACGGCCAGCAACACGAGCGGCGCGACGCCGCCGCCCCCTGCGGTGTTCCGGGAGGTGGACGTGCCCACCGCCGCGGCCTCCGTCTCCCCACCCGCCTCTACCCCGGCCCCCGTGCCGGACACCGCGCCCGCCCCCGTGGCGGCCTCGACCGTTCCCTTCGGCGGTCAGGACACCTCGCCGCCGGTCCAGCCGTTCACCCTCGCGGACAACGGGGCGCCCGAGCCGTCACCCGCCCCCACCCGGCCCACGCCCCTGAAGACCGTGAGCGCCCCCGAGTACACGCCGCCCACGTCCGACACCCTCTTTGGCGGGGACAGCGCGCCCGCCCAAGTGATTGCGTCTCCGGCGACTCCACCTCCCGCGACGGTGGCCGCCACTCCCACCCCCGCTCCTGCACCACAGCCCGAGGTGGCACCCCCCCCAGCGCCCGGTCAGGCGTTGATGTACCAGAAGCCCGCCGAGGCCAAGACGACCGAGCAGGTGCCCCGTTCCGCCCTGGTGTACCAGGCGTCCGCAAAAGAAAGCGGTGCGGGTGCAGACAGCACGGTCACCACCACCCGCTCGGCCCTGGTGTACCAGGCCTCCGCCCAGGCGAGCGACACCACGGCGGGCAGCGCCCTCAGCTTCCAGCAGGGGAGCGAGGGTCAGGCGGGCGTGACCGCCGCGAGCGCGCGGGGCGGCGCGATCATGTACCAGCGCAGCGCCGCTTCCCCGGGCGCCGCAGGTGCTCCTGGGGCCGCGACGGGTCCCACCGAGTTCGGCACCACGGCCGCGGCGCCCCAGGTGGACCCCGACGCCCCGAAGTTCAGCCCGACATCACAGATTCCCGCCAAGACCCTGACGGCCATTCGGACGGCCGCCGGAGTCGCCGTGCCGCTGGTGGTCGTGTCGCAGGACGGGAACTGGATCGGCACCGCGACGTACAACGCGGCGCTCGGGCGGGTGGACATGACGTTCAACAGCTTCGTCCACATGAAATCCGGCAAGACGTACCCGGTGCAGGCGCTGGGGTATCAGGCAGTGGGGGGCAACCTGACCCAGGGTGTCGCGGCCAGCGTCCACCCCATCGCGCCCACCCTGGGGCTCGATCTCGCCCGCGCGGGCCTGAACAGCCTGAACGTGTACACGCAGGCCCTCCAGGGCGCGGGCACGACCACCACCAACGGTTCGGTCACCACCATCACGCGGCAGGCTCCGGCCTTCGTGCAAGTGCTCCGGGGCGAGCTGGGCAAACTGGCGCAACTCCCGGAGGACAACCAGACCATCAGTGTGGTGGCCGACGTTCCCACGAATACCGACGTGATCATCCTCTTTGGTGTTGGAGCTTCGGAGGCCAATCGGTGAAAGCTGGAGTCGAACGCGCCATCAAGGAAATAACGAGGCGCCTGCACGCCCGGGGAATGGGTGCGAGGTCGAACTTCAAGGCTGGTAAGCGTGCCGACCAGCCGGGGTTGGCGCTCGAATTAGAAATTACCAACGACCTTTACTGGTCGCTTTCGGCGAGTGCCGCCGCGCGAGGACTGACGCTTGAAGAGCACATGCTGCGCCTGGTGGAGGAACAGTTGGCCCGTGAGTCTGGGAAGACGTTCAAACAGGTCATGCGGGCGGGGGTGCAAAAGGCCCTCTCACAACAGAAGGGAAGTTGAAGGGATCAGGACCGGGGGGCGCACCATGTTGGTGCGCCCCCTCGTTGGTCGAGCCCTTACTGATCGACGGGCAGCACGGTGGGCACGGGTGTCTTCCACTCCGCCCGTGCCGCCAGGTTCCGCCGGTCGCTCGGGCCGTAGGCGCTCACGCTCTGAGCCGCCTGGCCGGGCAGGTGGTCGGTGACGCTGTACCCGTTCTCGGTCGTCGTGTTGCCGTTCGCGTCGGTGACGACCCGCGTGCAGGTGACGGTCAACCGCACGTTGCTGACGGTCGCCAGCTCGTCGGGCGTGAGGGTCCTCGACCAGGCCTCCCCTGCCTGCACGTCGGGGCTTTGCACGTTCAGATCGCCGCCGAGGTCGCTCCCCGGAGTGGTGAGGACGAGCTGTGCCGTCATGGACGTGCAGGGCCGCGTGCTCGCGCCGGGGTTGTCCAGGCGAAAGGTCATGGCGGCGGGCTTCGTGGCCTCGGGGGGGGTGGGCTGGGGAAGGATGTTGCTCAGCTCGGCCTGCGTGCAGGAAGCGAGCAGCAGCGGCAGGGCCAGGGCGGCAAGACGGCGTGTGTTCATCTCGACCTCGGTTCAGTATTTCTTTGCGGACTTCAGATACAGGTCCATGCTGGCGCGGCCCTGCGCGCCCACCTGGGGGCCACGGACCACGTACCACTGTTGGGGACCCTGTTGCAGGATGGCCGTGTCGGCTCCGGCGAACACCACGTTGCCGCTCATGTTCACGCCCGCCACCGGCAGGTAGTACACCTGGGCACCCAGCGCCCGCAGCGGCGCGTAGGTGGCCGCGTTCTGGGCCGTGGTGAGCACGGTCAGCTTGGTGATCGCCCGGGAGCGCAGCAGGCTCAGGACGCCCTTCTGGAAAGCAACGCTGGGGAAGGTCGAGCCCACCATCATCACCTCGCCGCGCACGAGTTTGAGGACGGCCGCCGGGTCCTTGACCAGGACAGGCTTGAGGCCGCTCATCTGCGCGGCGGCGGTGGCTCCGGCCAGCAGCAGGGGAAGGATGGAGAGGAGTCTAAACTTCACGGGCTCTCCTGATCTTCGTCAGGGTCGCGGGGATCGGGCGCGACGGGTAGTTGTGGCAGGCGGGTCACCCGGCTCCTGCCTCGGCGGGTCGGACCGACAACCAGCCGGTGTCCTTGGTCCTCGGGGGTACAGGGTTGGTCTGACATGGCGGTGCTCCTTCTCAGGCGGGGATGGGGAGTTGAGGGTTCTCCGGGCGCCACCGCGCGAGCAACACCACGAGGTGCAGCCAGGAGTTGGTCAAGAAGCGGTCGTGCCCAAGCTGCGTCCACGGGAACTCCTGCCCGGAAGTGCCGAGGAAGTGCCGCAGGGTGACGCTCACCTCGTCATCCCCCACACGCTCCAGTTCCTCGCAGAACTCGCGCAGCCCCCGCCTGCTCAGCGCGCAGGCGAACGCCATTGGGGGCTGCCGAAGCACCACCGCTGCCCGGAAGGCCGCGTACAGCGCCAAGGACGCGCGCTGCTCGAAAGAGGGGTGGGTCCTCTGCGGGCACATCAGCGTTGTCGCCGCCTGCCAGCACTCCTTGGGGGTGTGGAAGACAAGGACCGGCTGAGCTGTGTTGAGATCGCCGCTTTGCTCCGGCATTGAGAACTCCTTCAACGAATCAGGGGGGCGTAGTCGAACAGCGGCTGCCCCTGCACGCGCGGCACCTGGTAACCCTCGGGCACGCTGCGCCAGTCGTAGTGCGCCTGCATCGCCGCGAACGGCAGTCCTGCCAAATAGGGCGGCACCAGCATGGGCTGGGGCAGCACCACCGTCCCCGCTGGGAAGTTCTTGACGACCCCGGTGGCGAAGTAGGTGATGGGCCGCAGCGGCTTGGCGGTGGCCGGTTCGGGCAGCGTGGCGGTGTGCAGGGTGTTGAAGGCCTGGAAGAACGTCGTGTACCCCATGCGCTCCTGGTAGGCCGGGTTGCTGGGCGGCAGGGTCCGCTTGAACTCCTCGAAGGCCCACAGGCCGGGCGGGCTGCTCAGCGCGTCGTGACGGCCGGGCGCCAGGTGGGCGCTCAGGCTGGGGCTGCGCCAGGTGGACTGGAAGTAGTAGGGGGAGCTGTTCAGGGAGTAGAGCTGCGTGCTCTTGCCCTTGAAGGCGTTTTGCACGAGCCGCGCGAGGTCGGTGAACGGCTTGGGGTTCACGTTGTAGTTCATGACCGGCGCGACGACCGCTCCGTCCCCCGGCGTGAGGGTCTTCCACGGCAGCCCGAAGAAATAGGGGTTCTTCTTGTCGAACAGCGCGGACACGACGTCTTTCTGGTAGTCCAGGAAGTAGCTGCTGTGGGCGCGCTTCACGGCCCGCTGCACCCGCTGCTGCGCCTCGCCCATGTTGAAGTAGATGGGGGCCGGTGCGGCGGGGTTGGTGGCGTAGGTGCGGTCGCCCTGGATGCAGAACGTGGGCACCCCGAAAACGGTGAAACACGTCCCGGGCAGGTACAGGAAGGGCACGTCGGGGATGAGGTTCATGCTCACGCCGCCGCAGCGGTCGGCCTTGGGCGTCTGGGGCCAGGGCAGGTAGCTGTCGAGGTGAAGGGCGTTGTCGTAGGTGCTGAGGGGCACCCGCCCCTCCAGCAGCTTGGACCCCGGCAGGTCCCCCTTTTCCACGGTGACGCGCACCGTCGCGGCGTCGGTCCTCAGTTTTGACGACAGGTCCACCACGCACTGCGTCAGGTACAGCGCGGGGTTGTTCAACTCGATCATGGCATTCCAGTAGTAGCGGTCCTCGTACCGCTGCCACGCGGCGCGCATGCTGGTGGCGGCCGTCACGCTCGCGGCCTCAGTGGAGTACGGCACGCTCCACTCGATCTTCGAGCACTTGCCGGGATCAGTCGCCTTTTTCTCCACCCGGGCCTGCTGGCACGCGGCCAGATTCTCCTTGTGTGCTCTCAGCAGCGAGGTGTCGGTGACGCTGAGGTAGGGCAGGCGTCCCTTGGGCAGGGCCCCCAGGCGGAAGTCCGGGAAGTGGAACAGGTAGCGTTGAAGGCCGGAGTAGTTGGGCCGTTCGTCACCGGCGTTCTTCTGCGCCTGCTCGACCGTGCCGGTCGCGGGCTCGGTGGGCGTGGGCAAGGCGCCCGGCTGCGCTGGAGCGGCTGGCAGGCCAGGCGTGGGAGCGGCGGAGGGGGTGGTGGGCAGGGGCGGGAGCTGGGGAAGCGCCGCGCCTCCAGTGGAGGCGAGCGCCAGCGTCATGAGCAGAAACAGCCGCCGCATGGGCATCACTGCACCGTGACCTTTCGGGAGAGGTTGAACGCCCTGGCCGGGCCGAGCGTCTGCGCGCCCAGGGACACCACGAGGTCGTTGGGCGCGTTCTTGACGCGAACCAGGCCCAGGATCGGCGCCATGCTGCTGCGGGGCAGGGTCACGGGCACCACCGCCAGCGCGTTCCGGCCATCCGTCACGCGCAACGTCTTCATGTCGGCAAACAGCACGCCACCTGTCGGCGAGGTCAACTTGTAGGCGAGCAGGGCGTCGGTGCCGTCCCGCCGCGCACTGACTTCCAGGGTGGGGGTGACCACAGGACGTGGGGCGGCGGCGGATGCTGCGGCGGGCCGTGTGGTCACCGGCGCTGCCGCGGGCCGGGCCGGGGTCGCCGCCGTCGCGGGACGAACCACCGGGGGCGTGGGGATGGCCGTCGTCGCGGGGCGTGGGGCGGTCGGCGCCGCCACAGGACGGGTCACGGGTGCGGGCGCAGGTGCGGCTGCCACTGGGGCCGGGGCCGGACGGCTGCCCGTCGGTGCCGTGGAAGGCCTGGGCGCGGGCGCTGCGGGCGCAGGAGCAGCCTGAGTCTGCGCGGCCGCTTCCTCGTCCTCCTGGGCCTGGGCGGCGGCGGTCTGGGCGGCGATGGCGTCACCCGTCATGAACTTGTAGATGCGCGTGCCGCTGGGGGCGTTCGCCACCTGGAGACGGATGGGCAGCACCGTCTCGTCGTCAAGGATCAGGTTGAGATCCGCCCCACCGGCCTTGACCAGCGAATCGAGGAAGACCATCCGCCCGTTCTCGGCGCGGGACACCGAGAAGTTGCGCTGCTTGCTCAGCTCCATGCTGATGCCGGTGATCTCGGCACCCATGACCTGCAAGGTCACCTGATACAGCGGCGAGACCACCACCAGCGCCGGACGGGTGCTGAGCACCTTATCGATGGAGACCGTCTGGTAGTAGGGCCTGCCCGTCGCGGTGGTCGCGGCCTGCGACGGCACGGCGCTTCCTACCACCAGGGCGAGGGCGAGGGCGACGGAACGCGAGGCACGGTATGCAGAAAGGTTCATGCTCATAATTACACCCTATTGCGTGCTGGATTGCGTGAAAAGAGGGTCAGGTGGTTCAGAGTGAGCGGCGCGTCGCGCGCTCGAAGGCGGCCATGTCGTCTGCGAGGTCGTCCACCTCGACCACCGGGGCGGGTGAGATCGGGGCGTCATTCTCCAGGTCAAAGTCCACGGGGGCCTCGACCACCGGGGCCTCGTCCAGGGTGAGCGCGAGCGCGGCCACCGGCCGCCTCGCGGGCGTGGGCGCCGGTGCAGGGCGCTCACCGCCTGCGGGCACCAGCTCGGGCTCAGGAACCGGCGCGGCCACCCCTTTTCCGGCGACTTCCTCGACCACGGGAACCGTGCGGCGCTTCACCTCCGGGGGCTTCATGGTGCGCGCCACCTTGGCCTGCGGCAGCGTGAAGGGCTCCATGCGGTAGCCCGCGATCATCGGGTACTCGTTTGACGCGATCAACACGTTGCCCAGGGGCACCTTCAACACCTCGTCCGTCGTGATCAGCTCGCGCGAGTTGAGCCCGGCGGTATCCGACCGTCCGCTTTCCGGGTGTTCCGAGGTGCGGGTATCGCCGAACATGTACCGCCCGGAACTCTCGCTGATGTACTTGGCGGTGCCCGGGTCCTTGGGTGTGTAAAAAACTTTCGTATGCGTGCCGCTCTTCACGGTGTCTGCGCCGTCCTCGCCGTAAATCTTGTCGAGCTGCGACAGGGCCTGCACGTACACCAGGGCGATCATGCCGCGGCCCGCCACCGTGCTGATCAGCTCGTCGAGCATCGGCACCGCGAGGCGGCCCGCCTCGTCGAGCACGAACATGATGGGCACGAATTCGTCGTCGGGATGCAGGTCGTAGTGCTTGATGATCGCCTCGATCAGGGCGAGGATCACCGCGCCGAAGCTGTGCACGGTGTACTTCAGGTCGCTCTCGCGGAACACCATGTACAGGCTCGTGCGCTGCTTCAGCAGGTCCGTTGCCTTGAAGTCCGAGCCGCTGGTCATGTCGATGATGCCCTGCGACACGAGGTACTTCATCTTGGCGATCAGGTTGATCCAACTGTTGTTGAGGAACTTGTCGTTGCCAAAGCCCTCCCAGTTGTACTCGCTCGGCTTCATGCCCACGAAAAAGGACAGGTTGCGGTGGACCTCGGGGTCCTTGCTGCTCCTCTCCAGCATCAGGGTCGCCCGTTCGCACCCCATTGCCAGACAGTCGCGGATGAACGGGAGGACCGGCTTTCCCTGCTCCTTGGCGACCATCATGGCGGCCGTCAGGACGAAGCTCGCGCGCAGGGCGAACGCCTTGTTGCTCCCGTCGCCGTCCGGGTTCAGGATCGCCTCGGCCGTGGCCTGCAACTGCTCGGGGGTATCGCGTTCGGCGAACGGGTCGTACTGGTTGGTGGGAGCGCCCGTGCTCGGGTTGAGGACAAACACGTCCTGACCCATGACCCCGCTGCGGTAGCCCGCCGTCATGTTGTAGAACTCGCCCTTAATGTCGATCACGACTACGCTGCCGCGCCAGTTCAACAGGTTCGAGGTGGCGTTCAGCCCCTTGCCCGCGCGGGTCGGACCCACGAACAGCACGTGCCCCATCTCCTTGCGTCCGGCCACCCCTGCACGTAGGCCCACCACCTCGTCATAGGCGTAGCCCAGCAGAATCTCGTCACCATTGAGTTGCTTGACCGTCGCGTCCTTGATCTCGTCAGGCCTGGCCCAGTGCGCGTTGTACATCGCGCGAAACCGGGCGTCCCGCCCATCAAAGAACCAGATGCCAAACACCAGCGCCCCCAGCGCGGGCGCCAGCAGCCACAACAGCCCGGCCAGCACCGCGTACAGTCCCAGCGCCGCCGCCAGGTAAAACGACAGCAGGCGCAACATGAACCAGTGGTAGTGAATGATCATTTTGCGGACTCCCTATCCTTTCGGCCTGACGACCTTTAAGGTCCCCCTGGGCTGTTTGCTGCTCTTGTCGCGCCACTCGTCCATGCGTCCGGCGTCCACCCGCGCCCGGCGGTAGAACCACTGCTCCGGCCGCCAGAACCGCGAGAAGCCCACAAAGGTCAGCCCCACCAGCACGTTGGTGTGCAGCAGCAGCAGCTCCCACCCGGGCACGCCCCAGGCGTTCATGTACGCGCCGCGGCAGCTCGCCTTGGTCACGCAATCCGAGATGTAGTTCAGGGGGTCCAGCTCCACGCCGTAGCGCGCGTGGTACTGGGTCTGTACGTCCTTGAACAGCCTCGTCCAGACTTCCGCCGCATCCGAGTAGCCCGTCATGAGCGAGACGGCGATCAGCGCGAGACCGAGCATGAACAGCAGCCGTGGCCGCTGGTCCACGTGCATCATGACCTCACCTCACATCTCCATGCCGAACGACGCCTGCTGCTTCCTGTCCGTTTCCTTTTCACGGTCCTCCTTTCTGGCGCCCCCACCGTCCTCGACGCCCTGCGAACTGACACCGCGCTTGGCCTCCAGCCAGCTTGCGAACGCTTCCTGCCGCTGCACCTTCCAAAGTTCCTCCTTCATGTGGCGGTCGTGACCGAACTTCAGCTCCATGACCTTGGCCTGAACGTCGCCGTACTCGCGCAGGTCCTTGAAGTCGTCCCGGGTGAGCTTGCGGTCCGTGAACACCATCGCGTGCGCGTGGGGATGCTCCGTGTGCCCCTTCTCCCCGGCGTGGGCCACCACGAAGAACTGGGTATGCCCGGCGGCCTTGAGGGTCCGTGCTGCCCACTCCTGGGTCGTCTCGCTCCCGAAGTTGCGGTCCGGGCTCATGACCATGCGGTAGGCGTAGGAGAAGCGTTTGCAACTCTCACCGACAAACTGATGCACTTCATCCGGGTTCAGGACCTGTTGCCCGTTAAAGGCCTGGCGGTGCTCCCCGTCCTCGCCGGGGCGGAACATCATGTAGTTCGCGGACGCGAACGCCTGACCCGCGCCCGCCGAACTCGATCCCCGCGCCCCACCTGTCCGCACGTAGTTCGCCTTGACGACCACCCGGGTCTTCGGTCCACCGCTGCGCCTTGCGGCGCGCATCTGAATCCGCAGCACCTGCGCCGCACGCGGGGGCGAGGAGCGGATCTCCTTGCCGCGCCCCAGACCACTACTCATCGCCCAGGTCCTCGTCCTTCACGCCCTTGCGCCGGAGGCTCTTGCCTGCCGCCCTGTATGCCTGGTCACGCAGTCCCGACAACTGGGCTACGTCGTACCCGTTGTCCTCCCGGTACTTGAACAGAGCCAACCTCGACGCGATGGTGCTCTCCAACGCCGCATGAACCATCACCAGCCGCAGGTCTCCCAGGTGCCGGTCGAACAGGGTCGTCAGGATGCCCTCCAACCTGGGCATCAGGAACGTGGACGCTAACTCCGTCTCCTGCTGCCCCAGCGCGAGCACCAGCAGTTCCTCGATCATCTGCGACCGGCTGATCCCATTCGACTTCGCCATCTGGTCGATCTGTTCAGCTACTGCTTCCTCTACCCGAGAACCGACGTGAACCCTTGTCATAACGCCACAAACTCCAATCGTGAACACAAAATCGGTTTGTGAACACCGAGACGCCGTGTAGGACGAGAAAAAACACCTGTTGTGAACGTTCCTTATCCTGCCCTAACCCCTCAGCCCCCCGTAGCGAGCGCAGCGAAGCTGGAGGGGGGCGTTCTGAGGGGTTCAGAGGCAGTCGATTCGGCTGGAGGACCCACAGAAACGGCCCAAGCCTGGGCCGATGAGCTGCCCCCGTTCCCTCCACACCCGCCCTCCACCTGGGGGGCAGCTTCGCCGTGTCAGCGGCGCCCTGGGCCTGGCCTGGTCGGAACGCCTCGTGATGGTGCGACCAGGGATGGTGCTGCTGGTGCTTACGCTGGTGAGGTGCCATGCAGGGGCTCGCGCGAAGCGGAGAGACGCACGGACAGGCTCTCCGCTCCTTTTCACGAGGCAGGTCCATCTACTTGCGCTTGCCCCTGCGGTTGCCGGTGCGACGGCGGAATTTATCGGCCAGGTCTCTCATACTGATGGTGCCCGACAGCACCGCCTCCTTTGTGACGAACTGGGACACCCGCACCGGCACCGAGGTCTGCTTCTCCAACCACGCCTGAAACTCCGGCGTCTTCTCCACGGCGTACTCGCGCTCCTTGCTCGTCTTGGTCTCGGGCTTGCTGTTCTTGCCCCGCCCGACGTACTCCATATCGAAGGTGTGGTCCACGGGGGCGCCGTCGAAGACGTTGGTGCGAATGGCGTTCTTGAGGTTGACGATGAACCGCTGACGCCGTTCCGTGGGGACATCAGTGATGAGGTCGGACAGGAAGGTCACCTGGGCAGGTCGGGGCTCGGTTCTGGCAGTCATGTGACGCATGGTACGCGGAGCCACCCGCTTTCCTCAAGTAGGATGAGCAGGAACATGTTTGCAGCTTTTCTCTACACGCTCTGTGCTGGGTGGGTGACATTTGCCGCTCTGGACAAGCTCTATTACAGTATGTGTATGGGAAACTTTCGCACACCCTTTCTCCTCATCGCCATGTGCGGACCCTCTGCACTCGCCGCCGCGCCCTCAGCCTCAAACTCCACGTCCGTCCTCTCGGTGGTCTCCCAGGTGGGCGGAAGCCTGACCCGCATGCTGGAGGCTGCGGAGGTTAATCCCGTGCCCGCGAACTCGGTCTGCACCGCCCTGGGTCCGAACACCGGCCCGAACGGTCTACCCGTCGTGCCTGCCGGGGCACGCCTGTTCAACGTGAGCATTCCTGAAGACGAGATTGCCGACACGGTGGTCGAGGCGCTGTCCCTCTCCTTCACCGGCTCGGGGTTGAAGCTCGGCCGGGACCTGGTGCTGCTTACCGGCAAGCTCACCTGGGTGCCGCAGGGGCAGGCGCAGGTCATGGTGGCGACGTTCGAGCGGGGACCTTTTGCGGGGTTCTTCGACAGCCGCACCCAGCATCGGCGCGAGCGGCTGCTGTTTGGCATCGCGGGGACCCAGGTATGCGTGGTGCCTGGCTGACCCTCTGTCTGATGGTGAGCGTGGGGCAGGGGGCAAGTGCGGCGGCGAAGTCCACTCCTTCCGTGCAGCAGGCCCGCGCGGTTTCCGGCCTCCAGCTCCGGGCGATGCCGTTCACGTACCAGACCTTCAACAACTGCGGTCCGCAATCAATAGCGAGCGTGTTGGGGTACTACGGTGTTCAGGTCGCGCAGTCGGAAGTGGCCCGGGTGACCAAGGCCACGCCGCGGGGGTACATGACGGCGCAGGCCATAGGCCAGTTCGTCGCGCCGTATGGGCTGGGGGCGCGGCGCTTCTTGGGTGGGCGCGTGGCACACCTGCGGCCGTTGATCGCGCTGGGCATCCCGGTGATCGTCTTGCAGTGGCTCAGGCCGGGTGAGACCGTGCCGCATTTCCGGGTGGTGACGGGCTTCGACGACGTGCGGCAGATGGTGCTGACGCTCGACCCGCTGCTGGGACCACGGGTGCTCATCCCCTACGGCACCTTCGAGCGGTTGTGGACGGTGGGCCACGCCGAGTTCATTCCGGTGTACCCGCTGAAGGATGAGGCCAGGGTGCTCAAGGCCCTGGGCGTCTAGCGGCGGGCGGAGAGAGGTCATGGACAGGACAGCCCCGGGGGGACAGCGAGATGCGCCGGGCACAAGCGAGCTGCTGGCCTCGACGCACGACGTCACGGTGGAGACGCGGCCGGACGGCACACTGACGATCAGCGCCAGGATGCCGCTGTACGTGAACACGGACGACATTCCAGCAGTTAGCATCGAACACGAGTTGCTGCCTGAGGGTGGTTGGCGGGACCGCTTCTACCTCGCGGACGACGCCCACGTGGACTTTCTGGTGGACGCGCACGGTGAGGTCGGCTTCTCGGCTCAGAACGTGAGCATGACGATCACGAGGGCCGGTGTGGTCACGTTCGCCCTCAAAAACCAGCACGGCATCGACACACACGGCGAGGTGGCGGATGACACAGGCGGCTGATGGAGAGAAGGCATCGAAAGGGGCGCAGGAGGCCCTGCGCACGCTGGCGGTGCTATGCACGGCCTTGAATCGCCCTGCCGACCGGGAAGAGTGGGAAGAAGCGCTGGGGGACCAGCGCACTGAGCAGAATCCCCGGGAGATCGGCGAGTTGCTGGATCAACGGCTGGTGGAGGAGTGGCGGGGTGTGTACCGGGCGTCCGCGGAGGGCATGACGCTGCTCAAGCGTGGCGGGCTAAAGGACATCGAGGCCCACGACGCCTGGATACTGGGCGACCATAAGCACCACGGGCCGTTCCACGGGGACGGCGCGCGGCGGGTGACACGGCTGGATGATCTGTTGCCCCTGGGCTACGGCGACAAACTCGTGCCGGTCTCGGATGAGCGGTATGCCCTGGTCGGCGCCCGGCCCGGCGACGTACTGGTGTTCCGGCACGCCGAGCGTGCCCAGCCGGGCGACGTGTGGCTCACCACAGGGCCACATGGAGAGCCGGTAGGTCTGGAAGAGGCCACGGGCGATACCAGCAACCTTGAGCGGTCAAGCTCACTGGTGCTGATTGCCCACATCCGGCGCATGGTCTGAGGGGGAGTGAAGGGCCAGGTGAGTCAGGAGGTCCGGTAGACGGCCTCGATCCACCCGGCCTCTCGCAGTTGCCCGAGCAGGTACGCTCCTGGGCGCCGGAGCGGCAGCTCACGCATGGAGACCAGCGTGCGGGTCATGGCAGCCTGAAGCTGGGCGTAGGCGGGCAGTCCCTGGAACTCGGCGGCCGTGGCCCGCCACAGGACGCGGTAGTAGTGACGGACACTCTGTTCGTCGCGGAAGATGCGGGCCAGGGCCTTCCCGGCGGCCTGGATGGCCTCGCGGCGGTGCTGGGGATGCTCGCCGACAATCGCGCCCAGGCTGTAGACCATCTCCTGTGGGGTGGTGGCCGCCGCGAGCGCCGCGAGGCTCGGCGTGGAAGTGCGGGTATCTACAGCCATAACGGAACTCGAAAAGGAGTCCTTGGGTAACGTCCAAGTCAATAGAAGTGCAATATCAAACTTAGTCCCTGTAAGGGCTAATGACTCCCGCACTTTGGAAGATGCCTTGGCGCAGGCATCCTTGACCATCTGCCAGGCCGTGCGCCCCGTCTTGCGGTCGGCCGTGAGGTCGCGCGGGCACTCGGGCAGCTCGTGCAGGCGGACACGGGCTTTCAGGCCGGGGGCGGGGCGCAGCAGCACGTCAACCCAGGTGCCCGCGCAGACGGGCACTTGGTGCTTCTCGCCAGTCTCCGGGTGGGTGAAGGGCGTGGTCGTCCAGGTGCCGCCCCGGTAGGTCTTCCGCGACCGCTCCTGCCCGGCCTTGTCCCTGACGGTGCGAACTTGGCCCGTAGGCATGCCGCCGGTCGTCTTGTGAATCAGCCCCAGGTCTTGCAGACGGCGGGTGGCCCGCTCGCACTGGTCGCTGCTGAGGCGGGTGACGGCGGGAAGCAGGTCGAGCACCGTGAAGAAGGTGTACGTGGTCGCCAGTGCGGAATGGCCACGGGTCTCGATCAGCGTGTAGGCCGCCTCGTACAGTGCCCGCAAGACGGTGAGCAGGACGGCCCGCGCGTCCTTGCGCCGCACGGCCGACTCGACGACGGGCCGGGCACGCTCGACGGCCTGGAGGGCGAGGGCGGCAGGGCTGCCGGGCCTGGGCGGGCGCACCTGGGCGAGGGCGGCTTCGAGACTGGCGGGGACCGTGACCGCGCCCGTGGCCCGTGAGGGGGTCTCGAACTGGCCGCGCGGACGTTGGGGGCCCTGAAGCCGCCGCCAGGGCTCCTGGGGCTGTCTGACGGTCTGCGCGCCGGGTCCCGGTCCCTCAATCAACCTGGGGTGCTCACAGGCACGCAGGGCGGCGTGGAAGGCCCGCCTGTCGTCGCGCCTGGCCCGCTCCACTTCGGCGAGCTGGACGGTCTCCGCCGCCAGGGCGGCTTGCCGGGCGCGGGTACGGGCCACCCCCTCCGCGAGCAGGTCAAGCTCCGCAGGGGTCAGGGGACGGGGTGGTGGAGAGGATGGCGCGGCAACAAAAGAGGGGCGCCCGGCGCCCCTGTCGCGTTCAGTCACGTGGTGTTCTCCCACTTGCAACACGGGGGCTTCCCCGGTAGACTGATCGCATCTCACTGGTCTCAGTCACCGAGTTCTTTCTGAGAAATCCCGCTGCCAGGCGGGGTTTTTCAGTTTTAATGCCTGTCCATCAGGTTAGGGTGTTTGGCAGTTGTCCTCCGTTGGGGCACAGCATAGCACTTTGACAATTGGCAAAGGCAAATTACGGCGCCGGGACGCGCTTTAGAAGGGTGAGTATGCAAACAGGTTCGCAGACGCTTGCCCCTGCAACGGCGGCAGCACGCGCGAAAGACGCTTTGGGAATCCGCACACCTTGAAAGTGGCATCACGTTTGACGCGAGGCCACTTGACCACCCCTGAAGTTCCGAGGGGAGAGGACTCCTGCGAGGTCACCGCCTCGCCGCAACCTTATCCGGCGCGCTGCATCCGCACTACCTCGCGCAGGATGACCGCCTGCACGCGCAGACGGGGCGAGAAGATGCCGCGCAGCTCGATGACCCAGTATTCGGGGTGCTCCTGAAGCACGCGCGTCACGACGAAGCGCGGGGTGTCATTCCCCGGGTGCATGCTGTACGGCGTGCCCGGTGGCGGCGGTACGTCCACAGGTGGACTGTACCGCCGCCCTGCCCGTTCCCCTGTGTGGTTGCTCACCCCTGGACTAGTAAGTGGATCTGACCCCTTCTCCACGCCCGATGCCTGCTCCTCCTCTGAAATGTATATATTCCTATCCCTTCCCTTGGGTGGGGAGGGTTGGTACGGAGGGAGGGGGTGGCGGCGCGCAGCGGCGCCAGGGCCTCCCTACCCGTGCCCCCGGCGCCTTTCCGGGGGCCTACCGTCCGCCAACGTGCCGCCCCACGCCCACCTGCGCCGCGCCCTGCTGGAGGCGCGGCCCCTGCCGAAGCGTCTGCCGAGCGCCGCCCCCTTCGGCGCATCACCCCAGCGCCGAATCCCGGCCCCCGGGCCGGAAGCGTGCCGCGCAGCGTCGCGCCCCCAGCGCGAGCAGTGGATCGGTTGCACCTTCCCGGCCCGTGCCCTGCGGTGGATGGCTTCCAGACGGCAACCGGGACCGGAATGCAAAAGGACCAGCGCCGGCCGACCGTGAGGGAGGTCGGTGTCGTTGCTGGTCCGGTCCGCCTCAGGCGGATTTGCATGGAGGGCCGCGCCAACGGCGCGCATCGATCTCCTGAACGGTCTCGCCCTCCACAACCCCTCGGGCACAGACCGTCACGGCGGAAACGGTCACGCCGCCTCAGGCGAGAAGGGGGCGGCCCGCCGCGACGAGCCGCCGCCTCAAGCGCCGGGCTCAGGCCACGAGCGTAAAGAAGGGCACGGCCGCGTAGATCGCCAGGGCCAGCCCCAGACCCCCGACCAGGAAGGCCGAACGGTACAGGGGGCGCACCTCCTTCGCCGGTTCCCCGTCTCGGTGCGGCTCTTGGCTGAAGATGGTCAGCATGGCGCTGCTGGCCAGGTTAAGCAGCAGGGCGACCAGCGACGGCCACACGCTGAGGGGCAAGCCGTGAGCGAAGATCACGAAGGCCAGGCACAACATGGCCACCCCCACATGGAGCGTGAGCGCCCACAGCAGCAGGCCTCCGCGGGGCAGCCGACGGAAGACGGGCAAGAAGCTCTGACGGGCGGGGAGCGACGGTTCTTTGGACTGCATCATCAGCAACATCTCCTGCCAGCAGTACGCAAAAAAGGCTGAGGGGTTCCTCGATTCTTTTGCGGACCGCCCTCCTCGACGCCGGGTCCGGCAGGTCCTGCCGCTAGGCCCGCAGGCCCGCGAGCCGGGGCAGGAGCACCACGGCGAGGTCTCCCCCGTCCACGGTGACGCCCACCCGGTCGCCGGGCAGAACCTCGCCCGGCAGTGAGGCCACGCTCCACTCCTCGACGGACGTGTCGGGGAGTTGCACCGTCGCCCGGCCGCCTTGCACCTCCAGCACCGTGATGACTTCCATGTCGGCATCGAGCACGGCGTCAGTCTTCCACGCGGTCGGGGGACTGGGCGGGCGCTCGCGTCAGGGTCTCTCCGGCGAAGTACCCGGGTCGCCGCGTCAGTTCGCGGTGGATGATCTGCTCGGCGAACAGCGGCGCCTTCTTCGTCGCCCGGCGCTCCAGGTTCTGCGTGCGCTGCCGCGCCCGGTGCTCCTGGGACCGGACCTTCACGGGCGGTTCGATGAACTGCGAACAAATGGACCAACCGCAGCCGGGGCCGCCCAGCTCGTGCCACCGCGCCATGATCTCCGGCGGTGCCCCCGGAGAACCCTTACCGGGCGGCACCTCAACGCGCACGGTGAGCTGCACACGCGCCATGCCGTCGGGGGGCTCCTTGTAGGGGGTGTAGTACCGCAGGCTGTACTCGAACACGCCGGGCGGGTCGGTGGGTTTGGCCGTTCGGGACTTCGGGCGCAGGGCGGCCACCTGTGCGCCCAGTTCGTCGGCGTCAGCGAGCACGACGTAGGACCGGCCCTTCTTGTACAGCTCCACGAGCACGTGCCCCTGTCCGGTGGAGCTAGCCTGCACGCTTTTGATCATGCGCGCCCGGACCTGCACGCGGCGGCCGTCCACCGCGCGCAGGGTGAGCAGGTCACGCGGGGGCTTGCCAGACGAGCTGGTCGTCACGAGGCCGCCCGCAGGTCGAACAGCCCGGCCTGTCCGTTGCTGGCGCGCACCCAGCGCTCGACGTCGCGGAGGCCGCGCTCGACGCCCACGTAGCTCAGGTAGGTGCCGTCGCAACTGTCCACGCCGAGCGCGGCGCAGTCCCGCATCCGGCGGGCCGAGTTGACGCGGCCGACGTGGACGCCCCAGTACCCCAGCGCGTGAGCCTGGGCGATCAGGGCGGCCCCGTGTCGCTCGCGCCAGGCGTCCCCACCGGCCAGGAACAGCCAGTTGGCGTTCTCGGGCAGGGGGTGGTGCTCCTGGCCGTCCTGGGCGATGAAGGCGGCCGGGAAGTCGTGCGCCTCGATGACGCTCCTCCAGCGTGGGAAGAGGGCGAGGGTGGCCGCCGCGTTCCTGGGAATGTCGGGGGCGGCCACGAAGAGGCAGCGGGCCGCAAGCGGCTGAAGCCGGGCGAGGTGGTGCAGAAAGGTGGGCTCGTGGAAGCGGCCGTGCAGGCTGTCGTTGTCGCTGGCCCACCACCGGCCGTCTTCGAGGGGTGCGAGGCCGCGGACGCGGGGGCCGACCATCACGCCGATCTCTGGGGACGCGCCCTGGATGCGGCTGCCGGTGGCGACGAGGTACATGGTGCTGTGGGTCATGGGGAAGGCCTCGGCAGGGGCACACGCGGACCTGCCCCGCCCCGGAGCGGAGCGGAGGGGCGCCGCCCGCAGGGCGGCCCGCGTGAAATTGAAGCGTGGGACCTGGAGGGGAGAGGCGGCCTCTCCCCTCCCCCGGCTACCAGGCGGGCGTCAGTCCGGTTTCCCGCTGCGCCTCGGGGTCCCCGTTCAGGGCCCGGTGCAGCCGGTCGTGCAGGAGCGTTTCGTCCTCCTGCCCGGTGGGCATCAGCACCACCGGCCCGAGCGCGTGCCGCATCCCCCACACCCCGAGCCCGATGCTGGCCGGGACGTTCGGGGTCCGGTCCTTGGGGTTCACGGCGTACAGGGCCGCGTAGGCACGCACCACGTGGGCCTCCGGGTGCATCCGGTAGGCGTGCCCGATTTTCTCCTCAACCCAAGTTCGCGCCGCTTCCTTGCCCTGGGGCTCGTACCGCTCGACGCGCCCGTCCGGGTGAATCAGGTACAGGTACACCCGCGGCTGGGGGCGGGTATCGATCACCGTGATCTGGTCCGGACTCTGGACGCCGAGGGCAGCCAGGGCCTCCCGGTCCCCGGCCAGCGCCAGGGCGAAGAGGTTGTCGTGCTTCCGGGCATTGCGGCGCTGGGCCTCCATCGGCGGGTCGTCCGGGTTGTGGGGCACGATCAGCACGTTGCCGTGCAGCGGGGGCTGTTGCCGCAGGTCGTACCCGATCAGGCGGGAGCCGGGCCAGTTGGGGGGCAGATCGTTCACCATGCCCTCCTCGTTCACGACGACCTCGTGGGTCTGGAGGGTGTGGGAAGCGGGCGGTACATACTCGATGTAGCCCTCGACGTGCCGCTTCATCAGCGGGAGCCGGGCGCTCTCGTCCTCGGGCCAGGGGTGGATCTCGCGGCGGCCGTCGGGGTAGACCACCATGTACTGCTCGGGCGTGAGCTGGTCAGGGGTGATCGCCTGGTCTTGAGTTCCGGTCATGGTCCTCACCCCTCCTGCACGGTCAACGGAGGCCGGAACTCGCCGTATTGGGCAGAGATCACGGTGCGCAGCTCGCACACCACCCGGGGGCCGCCCTCGGGGTCGGTCCAGATGGCGTTGTGGGTCAGGGCGACCTTGCCACCATACGGGCTCATCAGGTCCACTCCGCCGTCATCCCAGAGGCTCGCGGACGCGAGGTAGCGCCCATGCACGTTCAGGAGCACGGCGGTCTGGTAGTCCTCCGAGGTGGGCCACAGCCGCAGGCCGTGGCGCGCAAGCACCCGGTTGGCCTCCTCCAGCGTGACCTGCTGGGGCAGACGGTCATCGGCGACTGTCACGGTGCCCTCGGGCGTGATCCAGACCGTGAAGTCACCGGCCCCATAGCATCGCTCCCGGCGGAGGCCGAGGCGCAGGGCGTGAGCGATGGCGCGGCGCTCGCGGCCAAGACTCAGCCGCAGGCGGAGGTGCGCGAGCAGGGTGGGCGAGTGCTCGACCTCCAGGGCGATCACCTCGCGGCGGAAGACCGCTTCGACCAGACGACGGAGGGCAAGGGCCTGTTTCGGAGTCGTGTTCATGGGACACCTCGGACGGGGAAGCAGCGTGGGGGCAGTGCGCGGCCTGTTCCTGCGGCTGGCCCCGCCCGCTGGGGCGGGGCCGGTCGGGTCAGGCGGCGAGGTCCTGCGCGGTCGCGGTCAGGTCGTGCGCGGTCGCGTACAGGTGCGCGCGTCCGTCCTGCATGACCACCGGCAGCGCGGGCCGGTCGGGCGTGGTGTCCAGGTCCACGCGGGCGCGCAGTTCATGGCTCCAGACCACGTAGGCCGTCACGGTGCCGGGGCCGAAGCCCGAGGTGTGGACGCGCTCGCCGATGGCGGGCGGGGCGCCCTCGCCGGTCCAGTTCGACTCGATGGGCGCGGCCTCCAGGTCGGTGAACTCCTCGAAGGGATACGCGCGGCGGGTGGGGGTCTCGGTCATGCTCGCTCCTTTGCGAGGGGGGCGGGTGTGGAAGGTGCCCTCCTCTATCACTTACTATATATCTAACATACTTATATGTCAAGACTTCCCTGCTCTCACACGGTAAAAACCGTGCTTCTGGGTGCGGTCCCGCAAGGTTAAAAGGGCAAATCTTCCTCTTCGGGCGGGAGGGCGGTGAGCCGGGGCGCCCCGGACGGGTCGGGGTCGCCGCTCCCGTGCCCCCCGTCGTCCTCGGGCGGTTCGCCGGGGTCGTCCAGCTCGTTCGTGTAGTCGTTCGCCTCGTTCCAGTCCTGGCCGTGCAGGTCCTCCAGGTTCGGGCCGCTCGTGATCTCGTCGCCGTAGAACTCGTCACCGCTGTGCATCATGGTCAACCCCTCCAGAAAGGCGGCCCACCCGCTCCGGGCGGGCCGCCGGTGAATCAGTCGGCAGCCTGGGGCACGCTCGCCGCGTCCCCCTCCAGGGCTCCCAGAATCTCGGACGCCGCCCGCTGAATCCGGCCCAGGCTGGCGCGGAGCCCCTCGGCGTTGCCGCCCCAGGCGGTGATGTAGTCGGCCACCTGGGGCGCCGCCTCAATGCCGTGAAGGCTGGCGAGGACATACGCGCAGGCGTCGGCCTCCAGCTCGCGCGTCTTGCGGTCGGGCAGGTCCTCGGCGCGTTTGCCCTCGCCCTGGAAGTGCAGCGCCACATGCGCCCACTCGTGGAAGAACACCCGGACGGCGTGCGCGGGCTCTGAGGCGCACTTCTCCCGGTTGAGGACGATCTTCCCGCCATCGGTCCAGCCGTGCGCGTTTCTCCCCTGACCGTCCTCCCACTCGACAGGCACCGGGCACGCCCCGGACAGGGCGCGCAGCAGCTCGCGCGTCCGGTCGTCGCCGCCCTGCACCACCATGAAAGCGGCGCTCGGCAACGGCTCGCCCTCGGTGTCGTGGTCGGCAAAGACCGAGGCGTACTTGAACCCCACCACCTTCTGCGCGGGTCTGCCGTTCGCCTGGCGTGGGGCCTCGTGGTCGGGCACCACCAGCGGCGCCAGCACGCGCACGGCCTTGGCGCCCTTCTTGACCCGGCGGCCCAACGCCTTCCACGCATGAAACCCGGCCACGTGCTGGGCACCCGGGGCCTGCATCCAGATCAGCAGTTGGTTGTTCAGGCTGTAGGTGTGGAAGCGGGCGGAAAAGCGCATGAAGGTCAGCAGCTCGGCGCTGGCCCCGGCGGCGAGTTGCGCGGCCAGGTGCTCGACGCGCGTGTCCACCCTCGCCATGAGTTCCTGCGTGATCGCCTGGGACGCTTCGCGGGCGGCTTCCTTCTCTTCGGGCGTGCTGGGCTTCTGGTAGCTCATAGACCTCGCTCCTTCGTGTAGGAGGCGGGTGTGGAAGGTGCCCCCTACGTCCTTACTATATCTCTAACATAGTTAGTAGTCAAGAAAGGCCGGTAAACCTGTAAGCAGGTAAACCGGCGTATATCCGGGGTCACGCGCGCAGCGCCGCGCCCCCCGGGCGCGCGTCCACAGCCCGCATGGCGCGTCCCCGCAACCTCAGCCGCGCATGTCCGGGGCCGCCCTTGTCCCTTCCCCCTCCCATTTTCCCTGCGAGGGGCGGCGCGAAAAGCGCCAGGGGCGCGCGCAGCGGAGGTCAAGGCTCTTTCCCTTGACCGCAGCGAGCACGACCCTAAGCTGGAGACGCGCCCCGGAAGGGGGAACAAAAAACAGCGCGCCGTCAGGCGCCCCTCTGTCTCTTGCTCTTCCGGCCCGCGAGGCTGGGCGCCGAGCCGCCTCAAGCCCTGTCCGAGAGGGCCGCAGGGACGGATCGCGGCGGCGTCCGGCCAGGGGCACCGTGCGCCGTCAGGCGCTCCTCTTTCCTTGCCGGTGCCCTCCCGGCAACCCCGGCCGCAGGCTGGAAGCGGGCCGCGCAGCGTCGCGCGAAAGCGCGAGAGGCGGGGTTGTTGCCCTGATCAGCTCCACGCCCTGCCTTGGATGCCTTCCAGACGGAGACCCGGGACTGGAATGCGAGAGGGCTGCGTCCGGGCGACCGTGAGGAAGCCCGGTGTCGTTAGCAGCCCGGTCCCGCGCAGCGGGACTCGCATGGAAGGCCGCGCCCAACGGGCGCTTTCCTCCTCGTCGGCGATGGCTGGCGCCGGACGGTTCAACGACTGTCAGACGGAACCGGCGGCCCTGGGACGCTCGGGAACCCACCAGATTTTGAATTCCACGATGCTGGTGGGTTCATAGCCGGTCCACCGCGTCTCGTCGTGTTGCTCCCAGGCGATCTGGTCGCCGCGGCGACGGGCACATGCCGCCTGGGCATCCTCTACCGTGGCGAAGGGGCTGCCGATGACCTCCTCATCGACCCGGTTCCACTCGCCTTCCATCTGGTAGTAGTTCACGTCGGCCACAGCGACATAGGGCATGGGTGCATTCTGCACGGGACGAGGCGATCAGGGGCGGCCCGCCTCCTCGACGTGCCACCCCTAAACTTTTTGCGGACCCTACACAGGGAGACGACAAGGGCCATAGATTTTGGTACGCCTAGAGAATGCGACGTGCCGCAAGCGCTTGGGCGTCATAGCAGAGGGAGGCAGGCTCCCTCGGCCAACCCTCAACAGGGGGAGACGATGAGCAGAACTGCTTCAACCCGCCCTGTTCGTCCCGACCGCCTTCAGCAAGAGGCTTCCCAGCGCCTCAACGCCCGCAGGAGCAGGAAGGCGGCCTGCACGGGGTTGCCGCGCTCGCGGCCCAGCGCGTCGTTGAACGCTTCCCCCTCGGCCAGAGCCTTGATGGGAGCAAGCTGGAGGGCGAGGTCCAGTCCTGTGGCTCGCTCCTCCCAGGTGCGCCACGGCAGCGTGTCGAGATATGCCGCGCGCACCGCCAGCACCGTCGGCGTGCCGTCTATCCCCGTCACCGCCTGTGGGATGCCCGCCCGCTCGTCGTATTCGCGGGCGTCCTCCAGCAAGCGGTCAAGCGAAAAGAACGGCAATGCGAGTTGGGCCTCCTCCCAGTCGAGCAGCAGCACACTCCCGTCCGGCTGGACCACCCCGTTCTCGTGGTGCAGGTCCACGTGGTCTAGGGACTCCGGCCAGTTCATCGCGGCCAATTCGTCCGTCCAGGTCTGAACCCTCCCACGATGCACCTCCAGCCGCTCGGCGAGGTTAGGGGGAAGGTCGAGGTTGAACGTGCTGCGAAAGTCCTGCCGCCGCTCCTCGAAGATGGGCAGGTAACGCTCGCGGGTCAGCGTCAGGAGCTGATCGAACTGTGTGGGGATGGATGTCAGGGGGAAGTGCGGAAGACCCAGCCGGGCACTTTCGGGGAGTGTCAGCACCGCGGCCTGCACGCGGGCGAGTTCACGGGCCATCTCCACCACGGCGCCGGTGCCCTCGGCGTCCCGGACGACGTGCCCCTCGAAAGCACGGAACAGGGTCCAGGTCTGCTCGCCGTCCTGTCGGGAGGCGAGCAGCTCCGGGGTGTGGTGAGGCCGCGCGAGATGCGCCAGCTCGAAAGCGCGGGGAGCACTCCTGAAGAGGGGCAACGCGCCCACCTTGAACACGACGTCATAGGGCTCAGGGGCCAGGACATGAAAGCGCGCGACGACACCCCACGCCTTGACGTTGAGCAGGGCAGTGGGACCCTGGGCGGTGTGATGGGGTGGGAGGGCAGCCTGAATCCAGATCAGAGCGTCCTGGACGGACAGCAGGGCATCGGGCCAGCGCCGTTCTTCGGATGTGGTCATGCGGACTCCAGGGGCCACCTGGAGCCGCATGGATCAGGGTGGCCCGTTCTTGAGCAGGAGGGCGGGAGGAGACAGGCGGAATGCGGGGAAAGCCGTGGAGCCCGCGCTTGGTTGTTCGGCCATGTCACCACCCCCCTCCTGTGCTCAGGCAGCCTAACACCAGGGAGAAACGGCTGGAAGCGCATTCCCCTCTCGCTCACACGCCGGTGCGGAGCTGAGAACAGTTGGGCGACTGAAAAAGCGTCATAGCCGCTATTTTTGTTGGCGTACTGAAGTTTCTGCATCGTGTCGGCATCCCTACACCAGCTCGACCTCGACACCGAACACGCGGGCAGGATCGTTGCTCGACCGGCCCTCGCCCACCTGGCGTCGCCGTTGCCGGACGTACTTGGCGGGAGGGTCCTCCAGCTCGACCGCCAAACCCAGGAACCGCAGGCCTCCATCACCACCCTCTGCCAGGAAGTACCCGCGCACGGTGCCGAAGCCCAGGCGGTTCATCTTCACGCGGACGCGGGTGCCCACCTTGGGCACGGAGCCGGTGGCTCCACTCCAGCGGTAGCCTTCCTGCACCCTGCCGAGGTCGGTAAACACCTCGTGCTCGGCGTGTAGCCGCGACCCGAACAGGTGGGCCTCGTCGTTGGCCTTGGGGCGCTGCACCTGCTCAAGTCGGTCGTGAAGGGTGGGAACGTGTGTCTCGCTCACGGGATCGCTCCTTGAGGGTCCGCAAAAAGAAAGGGTCACGCCAGCAGCGACGCGGAAACAGACGCTAAGGCGCTGAGAGCGGGCTGCTGGTTCCTCCCCTCCGCCTCCCTCGGGGAGTTGACCCGGCAGAGGCGGCCCCGACGGCAAGCAGCGGGGGGGCGACGTACCGTCGCCGTCAGAGCGCACACCGGTCGGCGGCCTCCACCAACGCCGCGCGGGTCTGTCGGCGGGCGTTTTTCCCTTGATCACGAGCAGGAAGGGCACTGTGAGCAGCGCGCCCACCAGCCCGAACACGCTGCCACACAGCAGCACACCCATCGTGATCGGGAATGGATGTACCTGGGCGGCGCTCCCCGTCCGCAGGGGTACGATCAGGTTGTCCCCGGTCTGTGGCAGCACGATGGCGAAAATGCGGGAGCGGGCGAAGCAGTCTGGGTGGGCACCGGAGACCCCTGCCTGAAGGCCAAGGGGAGGCCACCAGCCTGTGCCAGGTGAGTGAGCCTGCTACGGCATGGCTTGAGAGAGCTTCACCATGAGTGGTCACGCTGTGAAGGACGGCTCAAGCTCAGGTTCTCCCCATGTTTCAGGAGGGCAGCCCCACCACAGCGTTCACCGGGCGCGAGCACCGACCCGTCTGAAGGCGCCTTCAGCGAAACCGGGGGTGAGCAGTCAAAACGCCCGGCCTGCCGTTGTTCTCGCTCTCAAGAAGCGAACAGGCGTCTGAGGACACAATGTTCACGCTCTCCGGCGGTCTGGTCGTTCTTTTTCTGTCTGGGAGAAGACGAGTCCTGCGGTGAGCCTTCGTGCCCTCTTCGTGTTTCCAAGGAGGTGTCCCCCTGCTGCCATTCCGTCTGGGCCGGTGGGCGGCCGTCCCTTTCATGCCATCCCAAGATCTCACGGAGGACCCCATGTTCCACTGGCCTGACGCCCTGCTGTTCCTGTCCTCTGCACTGGCCCTGCTGGTGCTCACGGTGGGGACCCGCCTGCGACGCCACGCCGTCCCCGTTCCCGTGCAAAAGGACATGAGACGGTGTGGAGCCCGCGCTTGAACGCACGTCACCGACAACCACTTCGCCTCCATCGTGGCGGGGGTCGAGGAGGGGCGCACCGCTTACGCGAACGTCCGCAAGGTCGTGTCCGTCCTGGTGTCCAGCGGCGTGGCTGAGGTGCTGCTGTTCCTCACGGCGGTGGCGCTGGGCTTCCTGATCCCGCTGACCGCCGTGCAGCTCCTGTGGCTGAACATCGTCACGAACGGCTTCCAGCCTATCGGCCTCGCGCTGGAGCCCGGCGAGCGCGGGCAGATGACGCGCCCCCCGCGCCGCCCCGACGAGGGCATCTTCGACCGGCTGATGGTCTCGCAACTCCTGCTCTCGGGGGTGGTGATGGCCGCGCTGGTGTTCGTCCCCTTCACGCTGATGTTGCAGGCGGGCGCGAGCGAGTTCGCGGCGCGAAACGTGGCCCTCTTGCTGATGGTGCTGCTCCAGAACTTCCACGCCCTGAACGCCCGCTCGGAAACCGCGAGCACCTTCGCGCTCCCCTTTTCGCGCAGCCGGGTGCTGCTGCTCGCCATCGTAGGGGCGCAGCTCGTGCATCTCGCTGCCACGCACATCCCGCTGATGCAGCGGGTGCTGGGCCTGGAGCCAGTGCCCTTCACCCAGTGGCTGCAACTCCTGCTGCTCGCGTCCCTGATCGTCGTGGCGATGGAGGCCTTCAAGTGGGCCTGGCGGCGCGGCGAACGCGCCCGGACCCGCCGCGCCCCGACGACCTGACCCCACCCGACCCCTGAGAGGTTCCCGATGAGCCAGACCCAACTCCCCGGCCAGACCCGTCCCGCCCCCCGCGCCGGGATCGGCCGCACTGCGCTCGGCGTGCTGTGGACCGCCCTGTACGTGGTGATCGCCCTGTCGCCGCTGCTCACCATCTTGATCGGGCCGGAGCCGGAGGGCCGCGACTTCTGGACCGAGTTCAGCGTGGCGCTGGGCTTCGTCGGCATGAGCGTGATGTGCCTGCAATTCCTGATCACGGCGCGGTTCCGCCGCATTGCCGCGCCGTACGGCATCGACATCCTGCTCCAGTTTCACCGGCAGATTTCTTTCGTCGCCTTCGGGCTGGTGCTCGCGCACCCGCTGATTCTCTTCCTGTCGCGGCCCGAGACGCTGGCGCTGCTCAACCCGGTGACCGCCCCGTGGCGGGCGCGGTTCGCGGTGCTCTCGGTGCTGACGCTGGTCGCGCTGGTGGGGACGAGCGTGTGGCGGCTGAACCTGAAGCTGGGGTACGAGACCTGGCGGCTGGTGCACGGCCTGCTCTCGGTCCTGGTGATCGGGCTGGCGCTCGCGCACATGCTGGGCGTGGGGCATTACCTGGATACCCCCTGGAAGGCGGCGCTGTGGACCGCGATGGCGGTGGGCGTGGCGCTGCTGGTGCTGTACGTGCGGCTGCTCAAGCCCTTCTTGCTGCGGACCCGCCCCTACCGGGTGACCGGGGTACGCCGCGAGCGCGGGGACAGCTACACCCTCAGCCTGGCCCCCGACGGGCACCGGGGGCTGCGCTTCCGGCCCGGGCAGTTCGCCTGGATCCGGGTGGGCACCTCGCCGCTGAGCGTGCGGGAAAATCCCTTCTCCTTTTCCGGCTCGGCCGAGGAGCAGGGACAGATCCACTTCACCATCAAGGAGCTGGGCGATTTCACCCGGACGGTCAGAGACGTGCCGGTGGGCACCCGCGCCTATGTGGACGGCCCCTACGGGGTGTTCACGCCCGACTACCTCCAGCGCGACCAGGGCTTCGTCTTGATCGCGGGCGGGGTGGGCATCACCCCCATGATCAGCATCCTGCGGACCCTGGCCGACCGGGGCGACGACCGCCCGGTGCTGCTCTTCGCCGCGAACAAGGACTGGGACAGCGTAACCTTCCGCGAGGAGTTGGACGAGCTGCGCGGCCGATTGAACCTGCGGGTCGTGCACGTGCTGAACGAGGCCCCGGACGAGCGTCCTGCGGGGCAGGAGATTGAGACCGGCTTCGTGTCCCCCGAGTTGCTGGAGCGGTACCTGCCGGAAGACCGCCGCACCCGCGAGTACTTCCTGTGCGGGCCGCCGCCGATGATGGACGCGGTGGCGAAGGCACTCTCTGACCTCGGCGTGCCCCTGACGCACGTGCACGCCGAGGAGTTCAACCTCGTGTAAGGAGGCCCCATGCGTTACCTGAACATGATCCGCACCGTGATCGCCATGACAGTCCTGTTCACCCTCGCGTCCGCGCTGTTCGGGCTGCTGCGGGCGGGAGTGCTGTGAGCGCCGGGCCGGGCGGCGGCGGGACGCCCCGCTCCCGCCTCCCCGCCGCCGCCTCATCGGGAGGCAGCCATGAGCAAGCGGAAGTTCCGTGAGGTCTACGCCCCCACCCCGGACGGCGGGGTTCAGTTCGCCGCCAGCGCCGACCGCTGGCACCTTTACAAGGACCACGTGCACCTCGCGCCGCACCATCAGGAGGGCGGGCTGCTGCGCTTCGAGGCGAGCCTGATGCCCTTTGTGGACAACCCCGACCGCCAGGCCCTCGTCGTCATCGACATGCAAAACGACTTCTGCTCGCCGGGCGGCTGGACCGACGTCTCGGGGCTGGACCATGAACGCTGCCGCCGGGCGATTCCCGGCGTGATCCGTGCCCTGGAGGTGGCCCGCGAGCGCCAGATGTGGGTGATCTGGGTGGACTGGCACAACCGCCCGGACCTGCGCAACCTCGGCGCCCCCACCCTCTTTTCCTTCAAGCACAGCTTGGAGCAGCGCGGCATCGGGCAGGAGCTGGAGCGCGGGCCGGTGCTCACGGCGGGGTCGTGGGGCGCCCGGATGGTGGACGAACTGCTGGTGCGGATGCGTGAGGAGGACATCCTCACCGAGAAGGTCCGCATGGACGGCTTTTTCGGCACCCACCTCGACCAGGTGCTGCGGACCCAGGGCATCGAGACCCTCCTGTTCGCGGGGGTCAACATCGACCAGGGCGTGACCTCCACGGTGGAGGAAGCGTATCTCCGCGACTATGGCGCGGTGCTGCCGGAAGACGCCTGCGCGACCTCCAGCCCCGACTCCTGCTACGACGCGGTGGTCTTCAACGCCCGCGCCTGCTGGGGCTTTTCGATAACGACCGCCCAGTTCGCGCAGGCCCGGCCCCCCGGAGCAAAGGAGGAAGGCGCATGACCCGTGTTCTGGTGCTGATGGACTTCTCGGCCGCCGCGTTGGGGGCCTTGCGGGTGGCGCGGGCGGCGTTTCCGGACGGGGCCTTTACGGTGCTGCACGTGGCATCGCCCGGCGTGGACCCCCACCCCGGGGGCTACCTTCAGGAGAGAGAACAGCTCGCGGCCCTGGGCGGCGGCGAGCTCACGCTCGGGCAGCCCGCTGAGGAGGCCCTGAGGCGGGCGGGCAAGTGCGACGTGATCGTGCTGGGGACCGCCGGACGGCGCGGCCTCCAGCGCTTCTTGCTGGGGTCGGTGGCCGAACGGGTGATCCGCGACGCCCCGGTGCCTGTGCTGAGCGTCCACTCGCCGGAGGCGGAAGACCACCTGCCGCTGCCCGCAGTCTCGCAGCGGCGCTGGCTGCGCGCCCTCCACGACCTCGGGCGGGTGGAGGACCCGGCGCCCGCCCGCGTGCTGGTCCTGACGGACTTTTCGGACAGCGCCCACCGCACCCTGGACTTCGTGCGGACGCATCTGCCGGGGGCGCAAACGGAGCTGCTGCACGTGGTCGATCCGGCCTCCCTGACGGTGCCCTTCGCGTTGCCGGGCGCCCCGGACCCCCCGCTGCGCGGCGCCAGCCGCCAGCTCCTTGCCGAGCGCAACGCCCTGTGGGCGCGGGAGGCGCGTGTCCGGCTGGCCGAACTGGGCGGCGGCGAGGTGGTGAGTGGTGAGCCCGCCGGGATCGCGCTGGACCGTGCGGCGGGCGGGGAGTATGACCTCGTGGCCGTCGGCACCTCGGGCAAGGGAAGCCTCTCGCGCCTGATGCTGGGCTCGGTGGCGTTGCGGATCGTCCGCGAGTCGCCCGTCCCGGTCCTCACCGCCCGCGCCCCGGACGGCCCGGCCGCCTGACCCCCAGCCCTCTCAGACAACCCCTCCAGGAGACCCATGATCTATCCGAGCGAGCTTGCCCGCCTCCAGTCCCTGCCCGAGGACCAGTCCGTGCTGATGGCGGTGGTTCACGTCAACCCCGCCAGCCAGGACAACCACGGCGACGCCCTGACCACCCGGGTCAAGAGCGCGCTGAACGACCTCGGCGTGCCGCCCACCCTGGGACAGCGCCTGCTCGACGACGTGGCCCGCGCCCGCGAGGCCCGGGGCAAGAGTGCCGTGTACGTGCTGGGCGAGGGCATCGACGAGCGCTTTGACGTGCAGCTCGACCTGCCCGAACGCTTCCATTTCGGGCGTCCGCTGCCCGCGCTGGTCCAGGCCGTCACCGAGGCGTACCCCCCGGTCGGCGTGCTGGCCGTGGACCGCGACTGGGCACGGATGTTTATCCTGAAGCAGGGCGAGCTGACCGAGCTGCGGCGCGAGCAGAACACCGAGCTTCAGGACGTGGACCGCGACGACCTGACCGCCTCCACCACGGCCGTTCCCGGCGCGCAGGGGGCGGCCCGTGCTCAGGACGGCAGCGGGTTCAGCGCGCAGGGCACCGGGCCGCGCAGCGACAGCGGCGTGGAACTGTTCCGGCGGCACCTCGACGCCCTGCAACAGCGCTTCTACAACGAGACCGCCCAGGAACTCGCGCGCCTGATGAAGGACCATGACCTGAACCACCTGATCCTGGTCGGGCCGGTCGCGCGTCTGGCGGAGTTTCGCGCCGAGATCCCTGATACGGCCTCCTTCGAGGTGGTCGGCGAGACGAACGTGGAGGTCGGCACCGGCAGCGCCCCCGAACAGATGCTGCTGGGGCGCCTGATCCCGCTGCTGGAGGAGTTCGCCCAGACCGAGCAGGTCCGCTTGATGGAGCAGCTTCAGGAACAGGGCGTGATGGAGATGGAGCGGGTCCTGGAGATGGTGCAGCAGGGGCGGGTGTACCTGCTCGTCATTCCGGAGGACGGCTCGCAGGTGAACCTCTTCCGCAGCCACAACCGCGAGGTCCCGTACTTCACCGCCCGCAAGGACGCACAGGAAAGCCCGCTGGACGGCAGCCCGATGGAGCGGGTGACACTGGAGGAGATGCTGCCGCAGCTTCAGGCGCTCTACGGGCTGGAGGTCCGGCGGGTCTATGGCGAGCACGCCGAGAAGCTCGTCCGGGAATACGGCGGCCTGGCCGGGCTGACCCGGTACTGAGGGGCGCCATGACCCGGCGTGTCCTCGTCCCCACCGACTTCTCCGACCGTGCCGACCGCGCCGCCGCGTGGGCGCGGCAGGCCTTCCCAGACGCCGAGGTGCGGCTGCTGCACGTCGTCGATCCCCTCACCCTGCACGCCCCCTCCGTCGCTGCGCCGGGGAGCGGCTACGTCCTGAGCGGCGAGAGGCTGGGGGTGCAGCGCGACTTCGAGACCGAGGTGCACGAGCGGCTGCGGCGGCTGGGCAGCGGCGAACTGGTGGTGGGCTCGCCGGTAGACGAGATTCTGCGCTACGCGCAGGCGGGCTCCTTCGACCTGATCGCCCTCGGCGCGACTGGCACGGGCGACCCGGGGGGCTCCGGCCTGGGCTCGACCGCCGAACGCCTCGCGCGGGAGTCGCCGGTGCCGGTCGTCATCGTGCACTGAGCCGGGGGACCGCACCCGGGGGCTCCCGCGCGTCGCCGGACCCCCCCCCGCCCCCTTCGAGCCCCACCCGGATCAGGGAGGTCGTCATGACCCAGCCGCTGGGCCCACCCCCCGCTTCACACGCCCCCGAGCCCCCACCCTGGCACGCCGCCTCCCCCGGGGACGTTCTCGCCCGGCTGGACACCACCCCGGAGGGCCTGAGGGTGGCTGGGGCCGCCCGGCGGCTGGAGCGGTACGGGCGCAACGCCCTGCCCGCGCGCGAGCCGCCGGGCGTGTGGCGCGTCATGATGCGCCAGATTCTCAACCCGCTGATCTGGCAAGGTCCCCATCTCGCGCTTGATGTTGGGCTCGGTGGCGCTGCGAATCGTCCGCGAATCGCCCATCCCGGTGCTCACGGCCCGGGCCACCGATTGAGATGCCCCACCCTTCTCCCCGGAGGACCCATGACCACCCCACGAGACCCTGACCGCATCCAGAGGCGGCCCGCCGACCAACCCCCCTCGTTCGCAGGGACCGACAGCGACCGGGGCGCGACCCCCAGCCCCGGCGCGGTGGTCCCTTCCCGGCCCTTCCCGGGGAGTGCCCTGTGACGCGCCCCCTCGTCATGATGGACTTTTCCCCGGCGGCGCTCGCCGCGCTGGGGGCCGCTCGCGCCGCCTTCCCGGACGCCTCGCCGACCGTGCTGCACGTGGTGTCGCCGGACACGGACCCCCACCCCGGGGGGTACGCCCGGGAGCACGAGGGGCTCGCGGCGCTGGGCGGCGGCGAAATCGCGCTGGGCCCGCCCGCCGAGGAGGCGCTGAGGCGCGCGGGAACGGGACAGTACGACCTGATCGTGATGGGCACCGCCGGGCGGCGGGGGGTGGGGCGGCTGCTGCTGGGGTCGGTCGCCGAGCGGTTGATCCGTGAGTCGCCCGTGCCGGTCTTCAGCGTGCACTCACCGCCGGGAGACGACCACCGCCCCCTGGAGCAGCGGGCCTGGCAGCGCGCCGTGCAGGAGGTGCGTGGCCAGGAAGCTCCGGCGGCCCGGCGCGTGCTCGTCCTGACCGACTTCTCCCCGGCTGCGCGGCGGGCCCTGAACTTCGTGCGGACCCACCTGCCCGGCGCGGAGGTCAGGCCCCTGCACGTGGTCGAGCCCGCCGCCCTGACGGTGCCCTTCGCGCTGCCCGGAGTGGGCGACCCCCCGCTGCGCGGCGCGAGCGCCCGCTTTCTGGAGCAGCGCAACGCCGAGTGGGAACAGGAGGCGGGGCGGCACCTGGCCGAGCTGGGCGGCGGCGAGGTCGTCCGGGGTGACCCGGCGCAGGTCGCGCTGGAGCGCGTGGCGGGCGGCGGGTACGACCTCGTGGCGGTCGGCACCGCCGGGCGCGGCGGCCTCGCGCGGCTCACCCTGGGGTCGGTCGCGCTGCGGCTGGTGCGCGAGTCCCCGGTGCCGGTGCTCACCGCCCGGGGGGAGGAACCATGAGCCCCGACCTCCCCCTGGCCTTCGAGACCCTCTTCCGGTACACGCCCATCCAGCACGACATCGTGCTCAACGTCATGAGCCTACGACCCGCCCGGACACGGGTACTCGCGGGCGCCGGCGGGCACGTTCCTGACGCTGGAGAGCCTCGCCGACCACCTCGCGGCGTGGCTGCGGGCGAACCGGATGGAGGGCACGCCGCTCCTCGGCCACTCGCTGGGCGGGGACGTGCTGCTGCACCTCGCGGCGCGGTCACCCTCCAGCGCGGGGTGTCTGGTGCTGTGTGCCCCGGCGACCCGGCCCGATACTCCGGGCGCGCTCGGGCAGCTTCTGCGCCTGCTGGCCGAGGGACCCAAGGTGCGCCCGGTCTTCCTCGCCCGGCTGGTGTGGTCGTACCTGCACGCGGGGCCACGCCGCGCCTGGGGGCTGCCGACCCACCTGCGCCACGCCGACGCGCGCGACTGGGCGAACCGGGTCCACGCGCCGACCCTCCTGCTGGACGGCGCGGACGACAACGTGGTGCGCTCGCGGACCCTGCGCAGGATGCTGGGCCTCCTGCCGAACGCCCGCCTGATCCGGGTGCCCGGGGCCTCCCACGCCATGATCGACGGCCAGGCGGGGAATGTGGCGCGGCTCGCCCGGGCGTTCGTCCTCGCGGGGCAGGGGCCTGCGCCTCCCCGGGGTTGTTCCCGCCGCTCCTGAACCCTGCTTCCCCACGTCGGCCCGCCTCTCCTCCGGGTCCTGTCGCGCCGAGACCGTCAGGACCGGATGCCGGTTCATCGTTCCGTTGTGACCGCGAGGCCGGACCCGCGGGCGGGACGCCGTGAAAGGAGACCTCATGACCATCCGCCCCCTGAAGGCGCCCCCGCCGCCCGCCCTCAGCGACGATCCCCCCTGGCACACGCTGGAGACCGGGGCCACCCTCGCCGCGCTGGGCACCGACCCGGGGCGCGGCCTGGGCGACGAGGAGGCCGGGGACCGCCTCGCCCGGCTGGGGCCCAACGAGCTGATCGACCGGGGAGTGAAAAGCCCCTGGAAGATCCTCTGGGAGCAGCTCACCGCCGTGATGGTCCTCATCCTGATCGCGGCGGCGGGGCTCTCCGCCTTCCTGGAGAAGTGGCTGGAGGCGGGCGCGATCCTCGCCATCTTCCTGCTCTTCGCGGGGCTCGGCTTCCTCCAGGAGTACCGGGCCGAGCGGGCCATCGCCGCCCTGAAACGGCTCGCCGTGCCCGTCGTGCGCGCCCGTCGCGGCGGGGACTGGCGTGAACTCAGCGCCCGCGACCTCGTGCCCGGGGACGTGATCGCCCTGGAGGCGGGAAACGTCGTGCCCGCCGACGTGCGGCTCCTGGAGAGCGCCAACCTGCGGGTGCAGGAGGCGGCCCTGACCGGCGAGTCCGAGCCGGTCGAGAAGGAGGTGGCCGCGCTGACCCGGGCGGACGCACCCCTGGGGGACCGCCGCAACCTGGGCTTCATGGGCACCACCGTCACCTACGGGCGCGGCACGGCGGTCGTCGTGGAGACCGGGATGCGCACCCAGCTCGGGCGCATCGCCACCCTGATTCAGGACGTGAAGGGCAGCATGACCCCCCTGCAAGCCCGCCTCGACCGGGTGGGCAAGGGCCTCGCGGCGGCGGGGGTGGTCGTCGCCGTCCTGATCCTCGCTCTCGGGCTGCTCGCCGGGGAGACCTTCGAGGACATGCTCCTGACGGCGATCAGCGTGGCGGTCGCCGTCGTGCCCGAGGGCCTGCCCGCCGTCGTGACCTTCACCCTCGCGCTGGGTGCCCAGAAGATGCTGCGGAGAAACGCCCTGATCCGCAAGCTGCCCGCCGTGGAGACGCTGGGCTCCGTCACCACCATCTGCTCGGACAAGACGGGCACCCTGACCGAGAACCGCATGACCGTCACCGTCCTCGACGTGGCGGGCGAGCGGGTGGACCTCAGCCCCACCCTGCACGCCCGGATGCCCGCCCTGGAGCGCGGGGACGCCTGGCCCGGGGTGCTGCTGGGTACCTCCCCGCTGATGCACCTCACCCTCGCGGTTGGGGCGCTGTGCAACGACGCGCGGGTGAGGCTGGGTGAGGGCGGGCGCCTGGAGACCCTGGGTGACCCCACCGAGGGCGCCCTCCTCGTGGCGGCGGCGAACGCGGGCCTCGCGCAAGACGAGATGACTCGCGCCCTACCCCGGGTGGCCGAACTGCCCTTCGACTCCGAGCGCAAGCGCATGACGACCGTCCACGCGCGGGCGGAGCATGTCCCCGACGGTCTCGGCGCGGTGCTGGGCCGGGATGGGCTGGACCCCGGCCTCGGCTTCGTGGCCTTCACGAAGGGGGCGGTGGACGGCCTGCTCGACCTCTCCACGCAGGTCTTCGACGGCTCGGGCGTGCGGCCCCTCGACTCTGGGTGGCGCCGCCGCATCGAGGGGGCGCAGGGGGCCCTGGCGCGCGACGGGATGCGGGTGCTGGGGGTGGCCTTCCGCCTGCTGGATGCCCCCCTCGCAGACGAGCGGGTGGAGCGGGACCTCGTGTTCCTGGGCCTCGTGGGCATGATCGACCCGCCGCGTCCGGAGGTCCGTGAGGCCGTCGCGCGCTGCCGGGCGGCGGGCATCCGGCCCATCATGATCACCGGGGACCACCCCCTCACGGCGAGCTTCATCGCGCGCGATCTCGGCATCTCCACCAATGAACGGGTGGTCACCGGGGTGGACCTGGCAAAGATGACCGACGCGGACCTCGAACGGGCGGTGGCGGACGTGAACGTCTTCGCCCGCGTGTCGCCCGAACACAAGCTGCGGATCGTGGAGGCCCTCCAGCGGCGCGGGCAGGTCGTCGCCATGACCGGGGACGGGGTGAACGACGCGCCCGCGCTGAAGAAGGCCGACATCGGCGTGGCGATGGGGATCACGGGCACGGACGTCTCCAAGGAGGCGGCGGACATGGTGTTGCGCGACGACAACTTCGCCACCATCGTCGCGGCGGTCGAGGAGGGGCGCACGATCTACGACAACCTGCGGAGATTCGTGCGCTTCGCCATCACCGGCAACGTGGGCAAGGTCGGCGTGATGCTGCTGTGGCCGCTGCCCTTCGCGCTGCTGGGTCTCCCGCTGGACTCGGCGGTCGCCCTGCTGCCGCTGCAACTGCTGTGGCTCAACCTGATGACCGACGGTCTGCTGGGGCTGGCGATGGGCGTGGAGAAACCCGAGCGGGGCGTGATGGCCCGTCCCCCCCAGTCCCCGCGCGAGGGCCTGTTCAGCGGCGGGATGGGCTGGCAGGTCGCGTGTGCGGGGGTGTACATCGCCGCCGTGGCGCTGGCGGTGGGATTCGCGTATTATGGTGGCTCTGGTGGTGGCGCTGCAACTCGCGGCGCTGTACGTGCCCCCCCTGCAAGGCACCTTCCTGCGCCTCGTGCCGCTGTCCCCCGCCGACCTCCTGCTCTCGGTCGGCCTGGGCTTCACGCTGCTCCTGGCCCTGGAGGTCGAGAAGGGGCTCGCTCGCCGCCGGACCCGGACCCGCCGGGCCTCCGCCCCCACCTGAGCCCCGCCGTGTCGTCCCGGGACCTGCCCCGCGCTCGCCCGTCCCGGGGCCGCCGCACCACCCGAGCGCCCTGGAGGAAAGGTATGTTCAGGCATGTCCTCGTGACGACCGACGGCAGCCCGCTGGGTGACCTCGCGCTGCCCCACGCCGGCGACCTCGCCCGCCGGTACGGGGCCACGCTGACCCTGCTGCACGTGGTGCCGCCACTCCCGGTGGGGGTCTTCGCCGAGGGTGCGGCCTATGTGGACGCCGAGGAGGTTTGGCCGTGATCAGACGAGTTCTGGTTCCCTTCGACTTCTCCGAGGGCGCGCGTGCGGCCCTGGATCTGGCGCGTTCGCGCTTTCCGGGGGCGCAGGTGGACGTGCTGCACGTCGTGGACGGCCGGCAACTCGGGCTTCGTCCGGTGTGGATGCGGGACCCGCGGGGCGGGGTGCCGGACACCCCCAGCGAGCGCGAGCGGCGCGAGGTTGCCGTGCGGCAGGCGCAGGCCCGTCTGAACGAGGAACTCGGCGGCGGCCTGGCCGTCGAGGGCTTTCCGGTCGAGACCATCGTCGAGCGTGCCCAGACCCAGGGCTATGCCTTGGTGGTGATCAGCCCCCGGGGCAAGTCGGGCCTGCACCGCGCCGTGCTGGGGTCGGTGGCCGAAGGCGTGGTCCGCCAGGCGCGGGTGCCTGTGCTGGTCCTGCACTCCAAGGTCTTTTAGGGTTCACCCGAGGAGAAGTCATGTTCCAGAACGTCCTGGCCGCCACCGATTTCTCCCCGCGCGGGAACGCCGCCGTCGCCTGGGCCCGCGAAGCCTTTCCAGAGGCCCACGTTCACGTCGTTCACGTGCTCGACACCATCGCGCTGCACGCGCCGCTGGTCGTCTCCCCCAGCGGGCCGTCGGTGCCCCTACCTATCTTCTCGAAGGTGCAGGAAAGGGCCGAGCGTGCCACCCGCGAGGCACTGGAAACCCTCGCGCAGTTGGGGGGTGGGGAACTGCGCACGGGCCGACCCCATGAGGTGGTGTTGCAACTGGCGGAGGACGGCTCCTATGACGTGGTGGTGCTGGGGGCCACCGGCAAGGGTGGGCTGGAGAAGTTCCTGCTGGGGTCCACGGCGGAACGGTTGTTGCGTCTGGCTCCCATCCCCGTCGTCATAGTCCCCTGAGGTTAGGGGCGGGAACCGCGATGCCCGGTTCCCGCCCCCGAAGGAACAGCCTTTCTCAGGACTTCACCGGGAGTTGGCCGCGCTCGGGCCGGGGGAGGCCAGCAGGTTCCCAGTCTTCCGGTCCGGGTGGGGCAGGGATGGAAGGGAGATTCACGTGACCCCAGTCAAGTCAGTTGCGAACGCTCCGGCGAGCCGGGCTGGGCCCGGATCATCCCCCCCGCCGAAGCCCTTGGTGAACGAATGTCCTCTATTTCCAGAGCGTCGGCACTCCGGCGCGGACGGTGACATCATGAAGCGAATCCTGCTGACTGCCCTGACCCTCTGGCCGCTGCTGGTCGCCCCCACGGCGGGGGCACAGACCGCCGACGTGACGTGTTCGGGAACGCTCTCGGGGCGCACCGTGAACGGGAACGTGACCGTGCGGACCGCGGCCACCTGCATCCTGGTGAACACCCGCGTGGCGGGTGACGTGCAGGTGCAACGAAACGGTCAGGTCACCATCCGCAACAGCGAGGTGCGCGGCGACGTGCAGGGCGAGGTCGGCTTCCGGGCCCTGATCCTGAGGGACAGCGTGGTGCGGGGGGACGTGGACGCCCTCCACGGCAGACACGTCATCCTGAACGACACCCGGGTGGAAGGTGACGTCGCCCTCAAGCTCAACGCCGGAACGGTGCATCTTGAACGAGTCACGGTGAATGGCGACCTCGAGTGCGAGGGCAACGCCCGCGAGCCGGTGGGTAAGAGCAACCGCGTGCAGGGACGGCGCGAGGGGCAGTGCCGTGTCCTGTGAGGGGGAGGCCGCGGACCCGGCCCCGGGTCGCCAGCTCGTTTGCCACCTGGGGGTACGCCGCGTGCAGGCGGCCTGACCCCTGTGGCGGGCGCCGCGCCGGGCCCAGCGGCTGGGCGAGCACGTGCCCGAACTCTCGGCCTCTGCGGGGCGCTCGCTCGTCCAGGTGGAGGCCGCGCCACCCACCGGTCTTCCCGTCCTTCCTGATCCAAGGGCGCCGCCAGGCGGCCTCGATGCTGGGGGCGGACGCGGGGTCAGGGCCAGCGAACCCGCAGGGAGCCCCCGCCAGGCCGGGAAATCAC
Source organism: Deinococcus aestuarii (assembly GCF_018863415.1). Taxonomy (NCBI): domain Bacteria; kingdom Thermotogati; phylum Deinococcota; class Deinococci; order Deinococcales; family Deinococcaceae; genus Deinococcus; species Deinococcus aestuarii. The sequence continues at coordinate 89,496 of NZ_JAHKSN010000020.1, forward strand.
GGGGGTTCTTCCCGCTCCGTCCGCTCCCCCCCGCCCGGCAGCCCGCGGGCGACGGCGAGGCGCACCGCCTCCACCCGGTCGTCCGCCCCGAGCTTGCCCAGCACGTTCGACACGTGAATCTTGACCGTGCCCTCGCCCAGGTTCAGCGCCCGGGCGATGCGCTTGTTCGTGAGACCGCGCGCCAGCAGCGCCAGCACCTCCAGTTCGCGCGGCGTGAGTGGCTCGGGCGCCACGTCCCGGCGCTCGCGCTCGCGCTCGCGGGAGAGCGAGTCGGCAAGTACGTCCGCCACCCGCGGCTGCACGTACCGCTCACCCCGGGCCACCCGCAGCAGGGCGTCGCGCAGCGCCTCCACCGATACGTCCTTGAGCACGTACCCCGCCGCCCCCGCCCGCAACCCCGCGAACATGTCCTCGTCGTCCTCGAAGGTCGTGAGCAGAATCACCGGGGGACCGCCGCGCGCCCTGACCTCGCGGATGGTCCCCACGCTGCCGAGGCCCGGCATCCGTACGTCCATCAGCACCACGTCCGCCTGCCCCGTCTCCAGCCAGGCGAGGGCCGCCTCGCCGCTCTCCAGGTCGGCGACGACCCGCACGCCGTCTTCCAGATCGAGCAGCTTGGCGAGGCCGAAGCGTACCCAGGGCTGGTCGTCCACGATCAGGACCCGGACCTCGCTCACGCGGGCACCCGCAGCCGCACCATGAACTGACTGCCCTGGACCCCGGAGTGGGCCTCACCCCGCAGGACCTCGGCCCGCCGTGCGAGGGAGGCGAGGCCCTGCCCGGTGTCGTTCGCCCGGACGAGCACCCGCCCAACCAGGTTGCGCGCTTCGAGCACCACGGCGTCCTCCCCGAAGGTCACCCCGAGGGTGAGCCGCTCGCCGGGCGCGCGCCGACGGGCGTTCGTCATACACTCCTGGGCCGCGCGGTAGAGCGCGAGGTGAACGTCCTCGGGCAGGGGACGCTCCCGGCCCATGACTTCCAGGCAGATGTTCGCCTTGTCGGGCCACGCCGAGACGAGGCGGCGCAGGGAGGTAAGCAGGTCCTCGCCGCTGGGCCGGGGCTTCATCACGTTGACGGCGAGCCGCACGTCCGCGATGGCCTCCTCGTTGCGGGTCAGGGCCCGCTCCAGGGCCCCTCGCTCCTCGGCGTCCCCGGACCGGGACCACAGGGCGAACTGGAGGTCGTAGCGCTGGGCGGTGAGGTGATGCCCCAGCGTGTCGTGCAGTTCACGCGAGATGCGGGCGCGCTCGGTGAGGCTGGCGTGCTCAACCTCCAGCTCACCGAGCGACCGGACACGCTCCAGGGCGCCTTCCAGCTCGCGCTGCTTGGCCTCCACCTCGTCGTACGCCCGCGCCTCCCGCAGGGCGAACTCGAAGAGGGCCAGGACGTAGGCGCTGACCAGCAGCACGAGGAACCCACCTAGCAGCACCAGGGCGCTGAGGGTTGCGGCCCGGTTCTGGATCTCCGAGAGCGTGAACCAGGTCACCTGGGTCGCTTCCAGTGCGAGGAGCCAGGCGAAGGAGAGCCCCACGTAGGCGAGCAGACTGACCCCTGCGGCCCAGAGGAGCGAGAGCCGGGCGCGCAACAGCACTGGCAGGTACAGTAGCGGCAGCACGGGGAGCCCCCCTGCACAACGCCGCGTACACGATGCTCCGCCACCGGGTGGGCGGCCTGCCCGTGGTGAATGTCCGCCATGAGGTCGTCGGCGTTGTCACCGTGACCGACGTGCTGTGCGAGTACGTCCGCCTGACGGATGCTGGGGAGGTGGGGCCAATCTCCTGACTCCGTTCCCGCCCCTCGATGAGGTAGGGGATGACGCTGATGTCCCCACCGGGTTGCTCCACGTGGTGCCAGGCCGCGACCCCGCGTGCTGGGTCCCGGCACCGACTTCCCTCGTGAGCGGGAGGCGTTGGCGGCCCCGGGGGGCGGCAACTTGGCCTACGGCGCGGCGGTAAAGTCGGCGCCCCCGCCGCCAGCGCCGGACTTCCGCATCTGCTGTGGTGTCATTGACTTCCGCGTAGCGCAGGGTCGTCTGGATCTGCTGATGTCCCAGCCGCTTGCGAATCGTCGCCAGGCTCACTCCCCCGTTCACCAGTTCCGTCGCATGGCTGTGTCGAAGCTGGTGCGACGTGCACTTCACCCCAGCCTCTTCCGCGTATCCCTGCCAGCGTTCCTGCACGCTCTGGTAGCGCAGTGGCCCCCCGCGCCCATTCTTCGTCGCCTGGAAGAGCAGCCAGTGTGTGTAGCCCAACGTTCGCGGGTAGCGCCGCAGCAGGTTCACCAGCCTAGGGTCGTCGAGCAGCACGGTCCGTTTCCGCTCCCCCTTGCCCAACACGGTTAGGTGCTCATCGCCCCGGGTCAGGTCAAGGTCCTCCACATGTGCTCCCAATGCCTCACTGATCCGCAGCCCAGTCTCGAAGACCAGGCGAAACAGCAGGGCATCCCGCATCTGTTCTGCCGGAATTTCGGCAAAGATGCGTTCGACTTCCTCCCGGCGCAACCCGCGCGGATGGGGGGGCGGCAGGCTGGGGCGCTCCAGGTGCACGGTGGGATCACGGTCCAGCACCTCGCGTTGCACTGCCCAGCGGCAGAATTGCTCCAGCGCCGTCTGTTTGCGGTTTCGCGTCGAGGCCGCCCAGTGGATGTGGGCGGCGAAGTAGGCGCCGAGTGCTGGACCTGTCAGGTCCTGCCCGGTCGCCTTCAGCTACCCGGCTAGGTGCCCGAGATCCGCGCGGTACGCCCGGAGGGTAGCCGGACTGCGCCGCAAGTCCGCCAGAAAGTCCTCGGCCCGGCGGTGAAGGGTGGCGGCGTCCATGCAGTTCCTCGCTTCCTGCGGTAAGTGTAAAACGGGGGGCATGGGCCGTGGCACGTGGAAGAGCCGTTCATCGAGGGCGAACTGGGACGCTCCTGTGGTAACGCTATTTCCTGAAGGAATCCGTGCCCGTTGACTTCCTCAGCGATGAGCAGGCCGCCCGGTACGGCCGGTACACGGGCGACCCCTCCCCGGAACAGTTCGACCGCTATTTTCACCTCAGCGACAGCGACCACGCCCTGATCCTCCCCCGCCGCCGGGCGCACAACAAGCTCGGCTTCGCCCTCCAGCTCTGCACGCTGCGGTTCCTGGGCTGCTTCCTGACCCAGCCCCTGGACGTGCCCGGCAGCGTCATCCGTACCCTGGCGGCCCAACTTGGGGTCACCCCGGCGACCCTGCCGATGTACCTGGACCGCGAGCCCACCCGCCACGAGCACCAACGCCTCATCCGTCGCGTCCTGGGTTATCAGGACTTCGAGGGTGTGGAGGTATTCAGCTTGATCCGCTGGTTGTATGCGCAGCTTGAACTGGGTGATCCCCGGCCCAGCGTGCTGTTCGACCTCGCCACCGCGCGCTTGGTCCGACGCAAGGTCGTCCTGCCCGGCGCGAGCACCCTGGCACGTCTCATCACGCGGGTGCGGGAGCGTACGTCCACCACGCTCTGGCGTACCCTGAGCCGTCGGCTGAGTCCCGATCAGGCGACGGCCCTAGAGGCCCTGCTCGCCCGTCCCGAGGGCGACCCGCTCACCCCATTGGAGCGGCTGCGGGCCACCCCTACCCGCACCACCGCTGCCGGACTCGTGGCGGCCCTGGAGCGCCTGCAAGCCGTCCGTGTCCGTGCCCTGGGCATCGGCGACCTCGACCTCTCCCACGTGCCGCGGGCCCGGCTGGAGACCATCAGCCGGTACGTTCAAAGTGCCTGGGCACAGACCGTCGCCCGGCTGTCCCCGGAGCGCCGTGCGGCCTCCCTGCTCTCCTTCGTGCAGTATTTGGAGCGCCGCGCCACCGACGACGCCCTGGACATCCTGGACCTCCTGCTGTCGGGCCTCGCACTCCAAGGGGAGAAGACCCGGCGTGAGCAGCGTCTCCGGACGCTGCGGGACCTGGACCGGGCGGCGCTGAAGCTGCGGGAGGTCGCTCTGGTCTTGCTTAACCACGAGGTCTCGGACGATCAGGTGCGCCAGGTGGCATTCGGGCTGGTCGATCAGGCGGCGCTGCAAACGGCGGCGGCCACCGTGGCGGAGGTGGCGAGCGTGGACGACGCTCCTGAACCCGAGGCATGGCTGAGCCGCTACCACATCGTCAGACGCTTTCTGCCTACGTTTCTGCGGACGCTGAGCTTCGAGGCAACACCGGCGGGCAAGCCGGTGTTGGACGGGTTGCAGTTCCTGGCCTCTTTGGAAGGCAAGCGTCAGCCGAGCCTGAAGGGGGCACCTCAAGCGGTGGTGCCCAGGGCGTGGCGGGGGCGGGTCTTCCTCAGGCGGGGCGAGGTGGACCGACCCGCCTACACGTTGTGTGTGCTGCACGGTTTTCAGCAGGCTCTCAAGCGGCGCGAGGTGTTCGTGACCCGGAGCGAGCGCTACGGTGACCCCCGCGCGCAGCTCTTGCATGAGGACGAGTGGCAGGCGGTGAAAGACGACCTTTGCCGGGAGCTGGGCCGCTCGCATGATCCCGAGGTCGAGCTGACCCTGCTGGGGGCGGAACTCGATCTGGTGTACCGGCAGGTCGCCGGGCGACTGCCGGACAACACCTTCGTGTGGCTCGAACATGTGGATGGTCATGACCGGCTGCACGTGTCGCCCCTGGAAGCGCAGCCGGACCCGCCCAGCCTCCTGCACCTCCGGTCTCTGGTCACCGCGTCCCTACCGAACATCGACCTGCCCGAGTTGCTGCTGGAGGAACACGCCCGTACCGGGTTTCTTTCCGCCTTCACGCACCTGAGCGAGGGGAGCACCCGGATGGAGGACCTGGCTGTGAGCCTGTGTGCCGTGCTGGTGGCCCAGGCGTGCAACATTGGTGTGAAGGCAGTAGCACGCCCGCACGTTCCGGCCTTGACCCTCTCCCGCCTGTCGTGGGTGCAGCACAACTACCTGAGGGGCGAGACCATCGTGGCGGCCAACGCCCGCCTGGTGGAAGCCCAGTCCTGCATTCCGCTCGTGCAGGCCTGGGGAGGTGGGGAAGTTGCCTCCGCGGACGGACTGCGCTTCGTCGTTCCGGTCAAAACCGTCAACGCACGCCCGAACAGCAAGTACTTTGGGGCTGAGCGGGGCATCACCTACTACAACTTCACGTCGGACCAGTTCTCCGGCTTCCACGGCATCACCGTGCCGGGCACCCTGCGCGACTCGCTGCTGATTCTGGCGGGGTTGCTGGAGCAGAAGACCCACCTCGACCCCCGGGAGATCATGAGCGATACCGCCGGGTCGAGCGACGCGGTGTTCGGCCTGTTCTACCTGCTGGGGTACCGCTTCAGTCCCCGCTTGGCCGACCTTCCTGATCTGCGCTACTGGCGTCTGGACCGCGAGTCGGACTACGGTGTCCTGCAAGACCTGTCGCGGCACCGGATCGACGCGCGCCTGATCACGCGCCACTGGGACGATTTGCGGGTGACCCGATCTGGCGTAGATGGAGATAAGCCTCGAAGATAGGAGGCACCATCATGATCAATCGCCGAATCCACAGCGCCGAGTTCAAGCGAGATGCGGTCCAGCTCGCTCGCA